>JAIKYL010000207.1 GCA_024683255.1 Bacteroidales bacterium
AAAGAGATTCTGGCCGGAGATGTGCGCTGTATTGTCAAAGGGCGGCTTGTGGCTTATAACGGGCTTTGCGAGGTCATTCCAGGTCAGTTGAACTGAATGCTCCAGCGTCCTCCAGGCAGCCAATGCCCGGCGATGAACATCGAGCTGGCTGTTCTGTGCGTCAGTCCCGGGGAATTCACACCGGCTCTTCTTCTTGTAGTAGCAGCGCCCGCCCATATGATAGAAGGTGAGGTCTCCAACGGAGCCCCAACAATCAGAGATGAGTATGGATGGCGTGAAGCGCGGCATAGTCTACTATAGGTCAAGTTCTTTCCGCAAATTTACGAAAAATCAAGCAGATGACCTTTTCTGTTCACACTTTCAGGCATGTTTTTGTTCACACTTTTTTTGTCGGTGGGAAAGAAATGGGAAAACGCCTTTTGGATCGAATAGGCGGAAAAGTGTAGTAGAGTTTACTTATAGAATCGGCATTTCAGCACATTCTGCGGCCTTTTTAGTAGCACGGAGTATAATGCTATGAAATGGGGTAAAAAAAGCCAAAAGTGTGAACAAAAGTGTGAACAAAAAATATAACCCGCTGAAAATCAGCGGGTTAAAGTGGTGCTGGGAAGAATCGAACTGCCGACACATGGATTTTCAGTCCATTGCTCTACCATCTGAGCTACAGCACCAGGGTTTGGGAATGCAAAGGTAAGGCTTTTTTCGGATTTTACAAATTTTTATTTTGCTTTTTTCAGAAAGCGGGAGAAAGTGCGGTTGGAAGGGCCTTATTCTGGAAAATAATAACTATATTTGAAAGATGAAGCTAATAATCCAACAAGCATGAATCCTAACGAGTTTGACGTTATTATCATAGGCGGCGGCATCACCGGGGCCGGGACGCAGCGGGACTGCGCCATGCGGGGCCTCAGGACGCTGCTGGTAGAGCGCTCGGACATTGCCACCGGGGCCACGGGCCGGAATCACGGCCTCTTGCATTCCGGAGCCCGATACGCCGTTAACGATGCGGAATCGGCCCGGGAATGCATTGAGGAGAATATGATCCTCAGGCGGATTGCCGCACACTGCATTGACGAGACGGACGGCCTGTTCATTACCCTGCCGGAAGACGACCTGGGGTACCAGCAAACCTTTGTGGAAGCCTGCCAGGCCGCCGGAATCAATGCCGAGATCATTGACCCGGAACTGGCCAAGCGGATGGAACCGTCCGTGAATCCGGAACTTATCGGCGCAGTTAAGGTGCCGGACGGCAGCGTGGATCCTTTCCGCCTCTGCGCGGCCAATATGCTGGATGCCAAGCTCCGCGGCGGTCAGGTGCGCCTGTATACGGAAGTGACCGGCTTCATCCGGGAGGGGGACACCATCAAGGGCATCCACACCCGCAGTCGCCAGACAGGGGAGGAGGCCGATTATTACGCACCTGTCATTGTGAACGCCTGCGGCATCTGGGGACAGCACATTGCCGAGATGGCCGGCGTCCACGTGGGTATGTATCCTGCCAAGGGCGCCCTCCTCATCTTCGCACACCGCGTTAACAACGTGGTGATCAACCGCTGCCGGAAGCCCTCCAATGCCGATATCCTGGTGCCGGGAGATACCGTCTGTATCATCGGCACAACTTCTACGCGCATTCCTTTTGAGGAGTGCAACAATGTGGCGGTGACCCCGGACGAGGTTACGCTGCTCATTACGGAAGGTGCCAAGCTGGCGCCGTCCCTTTCTTCCACACGTATCCTCAGGGCCTATGCCGGCGTGCGACCGCTGGTGAGTGCCGATAACGACCCCACCGGCCGGAACATCTCCCGCGGCATCGTATGCCTGGACCATGAGCTGCGGGACGGGCTTAAGGGCTTTGTTACCATTACCGGCGGTAAACTGATGACCTATCGGCTTATGGCCGAGATGGCAACGGATACCGTCTGCCGGAAACTGGGGATTGACAAGCCTTGTCAGACCGCTACAACGCCGCTTCCTGGCTCGGAGGAACGTTCCTACGAGGCAGTGGCCCAGAAGATCTGGGAAGCGCCTTCCACGGCCCAAAAAGCCGCAGCGTCCCGCATGGGAACCAGCGCCCTTCGCATCAGGGGGAACAATCCCTACGACGACGCCCTCATCTGCGAGTGCGAGGAAGTGTCTGTGGGAGAGATCAATTCGGCCATAGACAGACTGGAGGTGTCCACCTTGACGGACCTTCGGCGCCGGACCCGGATCGGCATGGGCACCTGCCAGGGAGAATTCTGCGCCTGCAGGGCCGCCAGCCTCCTGGCCAAAGCGCACGGCTGCGTGGAAAAGGAAAGGGAAGACCTGGCCAATTTCCTCAACGAGCGCTGGAAAGGCAATTTCCCCATCGGCTGGGGAGATACGCTCCGGGAAGCCGAATACACGCAGTGGGTTTATAAGCACGTACTTGGACTATGAAATTCGATACTGTAATAGTGGGTGGCGGCCTGGCCGGCCTGGTTGCGGGAATCAGCCTGCAGCGGGAAGGGCGGGGGACTGCCATCGTGAGCACCGGGCAGAACGCCCTTCATTTCTTTTCCGGCAGTTTTGAGTCGCTGCAAGAAGCGCCCCAGCGGATGACGGATCTCTTCGGGGAGGCCGGCATCCGGCTGCACTACAGGCCCGGGGTGCGCCTGATGCCGATGGGAACCTTCCGGGAATCGGCCCTTTCCCTGGAAGATGTGGATTTGTTCCCCAGCCCCAAATTTGCACGGAAAGTCCTCATAGTGAACTTCATGGGCTATCACGACTTCTTCTCCTCCTTCCTGGCCGAAGGACTGGAGAAGCAGGGGATGCAATGCCGGATCCGTTTCATTAACCTGCCGGAGATGGACAAGCTGGAGGAGAGCCCCAGCGAAATGCGTTCCGTGCAGATTGCCCGTACCATGGACCGCATCTGGGAAAAGGTGGTGCAGGAGGTCCG
>JAIKYL010000212.1 GCA_024683255.1 Bacteroidales bacterium
CAACCTGCAGAACATTCCGGTTCGCACGGAGCGGGGCAAGGAGATCCGGAAGGCCTTTATCCCGGGCACGCCGGACGGCGTCATTGTAAGTGCCGATTATTCCCAGATAGAACTTCGCATCATGGCGCACCTTAGCCAGGATGCCCACCTGGTGCAGGCTTTCCGGGACGGGGTGGACGTGCATGCCGCCACTGCCGCCAAGATTTTCGGCATTCCTGTGGAGGAGGTAACAAGGGAGCAGCGGGGCATGGCCAAAACGGCCAATTTCGGCATCATGTACGGCATTTCCTCCTTCGGTCTGGCGCAGCGGCTGCACCTGTCCAGAAGTGCCGCCAAAGAGCTTATTGAAGGCTATTTTGCCTCCTTCCCGGCCATCCGCTCCTTCATTGACGGAAGCATTGCCTTCGCCCGGGAGAACGGCTATGTGGAGACGCTCTTCGGACGCCGCCGGTACCTGCCGGACATAACCGCCCGCAACGCCACCGTGCGCGCCCTGGCGGAACGAAACGCCGTGAACGCCCCCATCCAGGGGACATCGGCCGACATCATCAAGCTGGCTATGATCGGCGTGGCTCGTCGGCTCAAGGAAGAGGGCTTGAAGAGCCGCATGGTGCTGCAGATCCACGACGAACTGCTCTTCGACGCCATCCCTTCGGAGGTGGAAAAGCTCAAAGAAATTGTGGTGGATGTAATGGAAAACGTAATCCGGCTCTCCGTCCCCCTCACGGTGGAGTGTTCTGCCGGCAAGAACTGGCTGGAAGCCCATTAACCTGTCATTCTGAGCGAAGCGAAGAATCTATGGAATACAACGAAAAAGAACTGATAGAACAGGCCATCCAGGGCAACCAGACCGCCTTCCGGATGCTGTACCAGATTCACGAAAGGGCCGTCCGCGGCCGGGTGAGCGGCTATTTCAAATGGAAGGCCGATGTGGACGACGTGGTGTCGGAAAGCTTCCAGAAGGCTTTCTCGGCTCTCCGGTCCTTTGACACTACGCGGGAATTCCGGCCCTGGCTCCTTACCATCGCCACCCGTACGGCGCTGGACCATCTGGACAGTATCCAGCGGGAAGACGAGAAGAAGGAGGGACAGACCGGCGCCCCGCAGCTCACGGATACCACTCCGGAAGAGGAGATTATCAACGACGAGGTGCATCAGCGCCTTATGCAGTTCATTGACGAACTGCCGTCCCTGTACAAGGACGTGATGATCAAGTACATGATAGAGGAATTGGAATACGAGGCCATCGCCCGGGAACTGGGCCTGGAGCTGAATACGGTGCGGACGCGCATCCGCCGTGGCAAGCAGCACCTGGCCGAAATGATGTTAAGGGGGGAAGTGGAATGACAGCTGCAGACTTTCTGGACTTTATCCGGGCCGATTTCTCCTGCACCTACCTGCAGGCCCATCAGTTTGAAATGCTGGATGCCCTGTACCGGGAGTGGAACGCCAAGATCAACGTGATTTCCCGGAAAGACATAGACGGCCTGTACGACCATCACGTGCTGCATTCGCTGGCCATAGCCCGCTACCTGCTCACCGCTGCGGGATTGTACGAGCGGTTTTCATCGGCCCGCATCCTGGACCTGGGGACCGGCGGCGGTTTTCCCGGCATTCCGCTCTCCATCCTCTTTCCGGGTGCGCAGTTTGTCCTCTGCGACTCAGTGGGTAAGAAAACCATTGTGGCCCAGGCGGTTGCATCGGCCCTGGAGCTGAAGAACGTGGAAGTGGTGAACGCCCGCGCAGAGAGTCTTCCGGGTAAGTTTGACTTTGTGGTGTCCCGCGCCGTGGCCTCCCTGCCGGACTTTTATCCCTGGGTGAAAGGCAAGTTTTCCCAGGGCATTCTGTACCTGAAGGGCGGTGATGTCAATGAAGAAATCTCCACCGTCATGGCGCGCCACAAGCTGCCTCGCGGCAGCGTGTCCACCTGGCCCGTCTCCTCATGGCTTCAGGATCCCTATTACGACGGCAAGTTGGTAATTCACATCCGGAAGTAAAAAAATTTGGCGGTTTCGGCGGGAATTTGTATCTTTGCAGCCCTTACGCGAAAAAATATAAAAACGAGATATCATGAAGAGAACATTTCAACCTTCCCGCCGCAAGCGTGTGAACAAGCACGGTTTCCGTGCCCGCATGGCTTCCGCCAACGGCCGCCGCGTCCTTAGCGCCCGCCGTCGTCACGCCCGCAAGAAACTCAGCGTATCCGACGAAGACCGCTGGTAGTCTCTTGCAGACCGCAAACAGTTAACCGCAGACCCCAAAAGGCCTGCGGTTTTTTGTGGTTTTTATTGTATCTTTGTCCAAACCGCATTATTATGGCCGACGAAAAGATTATCTTCTCCATGAACGGGGTGAGCAAGATCCTGCCCCACAACAACAAAGTCATCCTCAAGGACATCTACCTGGGCTTTTTCTATGGAGCCAAGATCGGCATCCTGGGCCTGAACGGAGCCGGTAAGTCCACGCTCCTTAAGATCATTGCCGGCGTGGAAAAGGCCACCCGTGGAGAAGTGGTCTGGGCGCCCGGATACAGTGTGGGCTACCTGGAGCAGGAGCCGCAGATGGATCCGGAAAAGACCGTACTGGAAGTAGTGCAAGAGGGTGTGCAGCCCGTTATGGATATCCTGCAGGAATACAACGACATTTCCCTCAAGTTCATGGAGCCGATGGACGACGACGAGATGAACCGCCTCATAGAGCGCCAGGGAGAACTCACGGAACAGATTGAGCACGTGGGCGGATGGGAGATTGATTCCAAGCTGGAAAGGGCCATGGACGCCCTGCAGTGCCCGCCCAGTGAGCAGAAGATCAAAGAACTTTCCGGCGGTGAGCGTCGCCGCGTGGCCTTATGCCGATTGCTGCTGCAAGAACCGGACGTGCTCCTGCTGGACGAGCCCACCAACCACCTGGACACGGAATCCATCCAATGGCTGGAAGCCCACTTGCAACAGTACAAGGGTACGGTGATTGCCGTCACGCACGACCGTTATTTCCTGGACAATGTGGCCGGCTGGATCCTGGAGCTGGACCGTGGAGAGGGCATTCCCTGGAAGGGCAACTATTCCTCCTGGCTGGAGCAGAAGACCAAACGCCTGGCCCAGGAAGAAAAGGCCGAAAGCAAGCGCCGCAAGACCCTGGAACGGGAACTGGAGTGGGTCCGGATGGCCCCCAAGGCCCGCCAGGCCAAGCAGAAAGCCCGTCTGGGAGCGTACGAAAAACTGGCATCGGCCGATACCCAACAGAAGGAAGCCAACCTGGAAATCTATATCCCCAACGGACCGCATCTGGGCAACAAGGTTATCAAGTTCACGGATGTTTCCAAGGCCTATGGGGACAAGCTCCTCTTTGAACACCTAACCTTCGAACTGCCGCCGGCAGGCATCGTAGGTGTCATCGGCCCTAATGGTGCCGGTAAAACCACGCTCTTCCGCCTTATCATGGGCATCGAGAAGCCGGACAGCGGCACTATCGAGATTGGAGAAACGGTGAAAATCTCGTACGTGGACCAGCAGCACCGTTCCATAGATCCGGACAAGACGGTGTATGAGACCATCGCGGGTAATTCCGAATGGGTACGCATGGGCGGAAAGGACGTGAATGCCCGCGCCTGGGTGTCCCGCTTCAATTTTTCCGGGGCCGATCAGGAGAAAAAGTGCGGCGTACTCTCCGGCGGTGAACGCAACCGCCTGCACCTGGCTCTTACCCTCAAGGACGAAGGCAATGTGCTCCTTTTGGACGAACCCACTAACGACGTGGATGTGAACACCATCCGCGCCCTGGAAGAGGGTCTGGACGGGTTTGCGGGCTGCGCCGTTGTGGTGAGCCACGACCGCTGGTTCCTGGACCGCATCGCCACCCACATCCTGGCCTACGAAGGAGAGGGCAAAGTGGTCTTCTTCGAAGGCAACTACCAGGAATACGAGGCCAACCGAAAGATGCGCCTGGGAGACACCGAACCCAAGCGCTTCAAGTACAAGAAGCTGATGGAGTAGGCTATTCCTGGAACAGGTCCCGGTGGGGGATCGCTCCGGAGAAACGGGAGCGGAGGTTGGTAAACAGTGCACCTATATCGCCCGAGAAGCGGGAACCACGCCAGGAGGAAGTGTTGGAGATGAATATCCAGCATTCGCCGTCGGCATAGGTTTTCACCAGGGCCTGGGTGCCGGAGAAGGAGCCGGAGCGCGTCCATTCGCCCGTGGGCTTGGTGTCGTTCCAGCCCAGGGAGAAGGTTTCCGTGTCAAAGTAATTGGTCATCTGGTTCACCGAATACTCCAGCAGGATGTCTTCCAGGGGGCCTTTCCCGTCAATGGATGCCACCATCCGCGCCAGTTCCACGGCCGATCCGGTCCAGCCGCCCGCGCCCATGGATCCGGTCACGTTGTTGCCGCCGTAACACTTTTCCACCTGGGCATACTGACCGTCGAAGGAACGTGTCTTTTCGGCATCCGGCTGCATATAATAACGGGTTTCGCCGGGGTGGCGTTCGGAAAGGTAATTCCCGCCGATGCGGAAGCCCCGGCAACGGGCCGGTTCAAAAACGTGCTCCCGCATGAAGGCTTCGTAAGACTGTCCGGAGACCTCTTCAATGATTAGGGAAAGCAGCAGGAAACCAAAATTGGAGTATTCCTGCCAGGTGCCCGGTTCGTAAGAGAGCGTCCGTCTCAGCTGCTGGCGCAGCAGTGCATCCAGCGAAGTGTAGGGGGAGAAGACCGGATCCCCGCCCCGGGTGGCGAAGCCCGCCTGGTGACGCAGCAGGTGCTCAACTGTGATGAGGTAATAATTGTCGTCCCGGATGTAGGAATCGTATTTGTTCAGAATGCCCGTCGGCCCAAAAACGGGGGTGTCCAGGAACAGTTTGGCCTCTTCCTGCAGCTTCATCACACCAATGGCAGTAAGGAGCTTGGAAACGGAGGCAATGCGGAGGGTGGTGCCGGGAGTCATGGGCGTGACGTCATCGGCCATTCCATAGCCTTTGGCGTATACCAGGGAATCGTTCCGCATCACGGCCAGGGAAACCCCGTGAAGGCTCCAGAAATCCATGAAACTGTCCACCGCCTGGTCCATCGGCTTCAGTTCCGGAAGTTCCGAAAGGGTGTTTGTTATAAACACGTTCAGGGAGTCGCGGTACGCCGGAGCGGGAGGCACTTCATCGGCCTGGCCCCGCAGCAGAAAAGAACAGCCGCCCCCCGCCAGGAGGAGCAGCAGGCCCGGTATGAGGGCTTTTCCGTTCACCGGATTTTACCGGCGCGGCGGCCGAAGTCGATGATAAAGTCGGCAGTGCCTTCGATGCCCAGGATGGAGCTGTCCACGCAGAGGTCGTAGTTGGAGGCCACGCCCCATGCGCCGAAGGTATAATAGTTATAATAGGTTTCCCGCGTGCGGTCCTTGCGGCGCATGAGGGCTTCGGCTTCATCGGCCGATAAACCTTCCAGCTCCACCAGGCGCTGGATGCGGTATGCTTCCGGTCCGCACACAAAGACGTCCAAGCAGTTCAGGTCCCGGAGGATGTAGTCTGCGCAGCGGCCGATGATCACGGCGTCACCCTTTTCGGCAACGCTGCGGATAACCTCGCTCTGTGCCTTGAAAAGGATGTCGTCGTTGACATAGGCGCTGTCCATGTAGCTCATCCGGCCCGATGTGAAGAAACTGGAGGCCGAGAAAATGCTGCGTTTCTTCTCTCCGCCGGCGAAGAGGTCCTTGGAGTAACCGCTCTCTTCGGCCGCCTTGGAGATTAGCTCGTTGTCGTAGAAGGGGATTCCCAACTTCTCGGCGATGGCCTGGCCCACGTAACCGCCGCCGCTGCCGAAACTCCGGCCCACATTGATGATGGTGTGCATATTATCTGTCATTCTGAACGAAGTGAAGAATCTAAATCTGGCTCCCCAGGATGGATGGATCGTCTCCGTCCTTGAGCCTGCCCAGCTTTCTAAGCAGCGCAATGCCCAGGATGGCGGTAATGATGGCCGATAAGGTATCGGAAATGGGGAAACTGTACCAGACGCCGGCTTCGGATTCCAGTACGGCGGGAAGGATGTAGATGCAGGGAAGCAGGAACAGCAGCTGTCTGGAAAGGGATAGGAAGATGGACTTCTTAACCATGCCCAGGCACTGGAACAGGTTGGTGGTGACCATCTGGAAGCCCACGATGGGGAACACTATATTCATCTGCAGAAGGCCCTTGGCGGCCAGGTCGTGCAGAACAGGGTCGTTGGTAAAGATGCTGGCGGTGGGGCCGCTGAGGAACAT
>JAIKYL010000213.1 GCA_024683255.1 Bacteroidales bacterium
CACCATCGGCTTTGCCCGCCGCTTCGCTACCTACAAGCGTGCGACCCTGCTGTTCCGTGACCTGGACCGTCTGGACAAGATTGTGAACAATCCCACCGAGCCGGTGCAGTTCCTCTTCGCCGGTAAGGCCCACCCGGCCGACAAAGCCGGTCAGGACCTGATCAAGCAGATTGTGGACATCTCCAAGGATCCTCGTTTCATCGGCAAGATTGTCTTTGTCCCCGGTTACGACATCACGCTGGCCAAGCGCATGGTCCAGGGTGTGGATGTATGGATGAACAACCCGACCCGTCCCCAGGAAGCTTCCGGTACCTCCGGTGAGAAGGCTGCCATGAACGGCACCATGCACTTCTCCGTGCTGGACGGCTGGTGGGTGGAAGGCTACAAGGAAGGCGCCGGCTGGGCTCTTCCCATCGAGCAGGCCTACGAAGACAACAACTTCCAGAACGAGCTGGATGCCGCTACCATCTATCAGATCATCGAGAATGACATAGCTCCTGCCTATTATAATATAGACCGCACCACGGGCCGCAGCTCCGAGTGGGTGGGTTATGTCAAGAATACCATCGCCAAGGTGGCCTGCGACTTCACCACCAACCGCATGCTCACGGACTACATGAACCAGTACTACATTCCGCAGTCCAAGGATGCCCAGGCCGTGAAGGCCGGGGACTTTGAGAAGGCCCGCGAACTGGCAGCCTGGAAGACCCGTGTACGCCGGGAGTGGGAGAATGTCCGCCTGCTTTCCCGCAATGAACCGGAAACCTCTTACGACCTTACCGTGGCCAAGCCCTTCCATGCGGCCATGGAACTCCAGTTGGGTTCTCTCACCCCGGAAGAGGTGGGCCTGGAGGTGGTCTTCGCCCAGACGGATGCCCACGGAAAACTGCACATTGTGGATGTGCAGGAGTGCCAGGTGGCTTCCTTCAAGGACGGCGTCGCCAAATACGAGGCCAACGTGCTTCCGGAAAAGACCGGTGCATACCAGGTGGGTGCCCGCGTGTTCGCCAAGAACCCGCTCCTGCCGCACCGCCAGAGCTTCGAGTGCGTAAAGTGGCTGTAGTAACCACAGGATTTTTTGACGGTGTCCATCTGGGGCACCGCCATGTGATTGAGACAGTGGTCTCCTCTGCCCGGGAAAGGGGGGAGGAGGCCATTGTGGTCACATTCTGGCCGCATCCCAGGACGGTGCTCCAGCAGGACGCCAGGGAGTTCAGGCTTCTGACCAGCCTGGAGGAGAAGAAGGCGCTGCTGAAGGCCGCGGGCATAGACCGAGTGGAGGTGTTGCCTTTCACCCGGGAATTCGCCGCCATGAAGGCCGATGAATATCTGCAGATGCTAAGGGATCGCTTCGGAGCGTCGCTAATTGTGATGGGTTATGACAACCGGATAGGACGTGACAGAAAAACGGCGGAACAGGTATGTGCTTCGCCGGCCGTCGCTTCGCGACCCCTCCCAAATTACGTCGTGCTGCGCACGACTCAGTGGGCCCCTCCCTCTTACACGGCCGAGGGTGGCCATGGGCCCGCGAAGCACATACCTGTTCCGCCATCCATATCTTCTACACGTATTCGGAAAGCTTTGGAAGCGGGGGATGTGGAATCGGCCAATGCCATGCTGGGATACCGCTATGGGCTGTATGGCGTGGTGGTGGCGGGGAACCGGATGGGCAGGACCATCGGCTTTCCCACTGCCAATATGCAGCTGTACGAGCCGCTGAAGCTGGTGCCGGCCAACGGGGTGTATGCCGTTGAGGTGGAAGTGTTGGGGCGGAAGTATCTGGGAATGAGTAACATCGGCATAAGGCCCACGGTGGGCGGCAGTACGCGGACCCTTGAGACGCACATCCTGGATTTTGATGAGGACATCTACGGTCTGCCGCTTAGGATCCGTTTCCGCCGCCGCATCCGCGACGAGCGGAAGTTCCCTTCGCTGGAGGCCCTCCGGGAGCAGCTGATAGCCGATGCCGCCGTATGCCGATAAGCGGTTGATTTTAATTGAGACGTCTAACAGCTGTTGTTCCGTCCTTTTATTCCGTCCTCACGTTTTTTCCTTTCCTGTATCGCTTCCCGTCCTCTGGCGTTTCTGGTCAGGCGCTGAAGTGTTGCAGGTCAAGCCCTGAAGTGTCGCGGGTCTGCAGAAAATAGCTGACCTGCCACGCAAATCGGCCTCCTGTGCTTTCTGACTACAGGTTGGCCTTTTTTTGCAGACCTGCCACGCTTTGTGCCCTCACCTGCTACATTTAACTCTTGTAACCCTTCGCCTGCCAGACTTGTAACGGGGGGGGTACGCACTACTTAACGAAAATAAGTGCGACCTCTTTTTTTACGATTTTCATATAAAAACGTTAAAAATCGGAAGAAACAGATAATAAATCGTTTGAAATGAAAAACTGGCTTGCCGGTGAACGGTGACGTGTCTATTTTTGCAAGCGGTTGCTGACCATTCGAAGTTGGCACTTATTCATTCATAACACACAAATCAAAAAAACAGACACAGTCATGAAAAAGTTTCTGGAAGTCCTTGTGGACGATGATGGCAATTTGCATCTTAATACCGATTATGAGTTCGCCGATTCTGTGGAGAACCCGCCTACAGACATGAAAAAATTCCAGGAAGAGAACGACCTGCTTCTCAAGCAAGCGGTCCGTGGTGTTGTAAATGCCTTATGGAAAGAGAGAAAACTCAATGTAAGTAAGGCCATCCGGTACCTTTCCATGGCAGAGATTATCTCTGATGTCCAGCCTTATGACAATGCAGAACAATTGTGGAGTGCAATGATGTTTTACTTTATTCCGCACTATGAAAAGTTCTCGACACAGTTGAAGAAACCCTATGGGTTCAATCCGTCAAGGGTGATCCGTCCCATGACATTCGGATCCTTCCCCGGTTGCAGCACCATGCCCATCAGTGGATTCGGACCCAAAAAGAACTAGTCATGGCTTTTCAGCGAATCGTGATGCGTCCACTGCCCGACAGGCGTGTCCGGAAAGTCTATCCATTCCATATCAGTTTAGAAGGAATGGAGACCACGCTATTGTGCCGGGATGATGAAGATTATGACCATCTTGAGAAGTGTTTCTATGTAAGCGCCTGGAAAAGCAATTGTCTGGTTATCGTTGAAATTGCCATGTCTAATCATGGACATTGCGCCATTTTGGCCGAAGATATGGAGACGGCATTTAAGGCAGGAACGCTAATAAAAAAGCGGCACTCTCAATATCTGGCTTGGAAATACGATGAAAAAGGGATACTTGCCCGATCGGATTTGAGCGTCAAGTATTTGGACTCAGACTGGTATGTTCGGAATACTTTGGCTTATATTCCTCGTAACGCCATGGATGCCGGAGCCCGGGTGGAGGACTATCGCTGGTCGGCTTATCGGGGCCTGTTCACCGGAGGACGAAGTCCGGCCGCTTTGCGTCGGGTTTCGGATTTGAGCCGGCGGGAGCGCAATTCATTGTTCCATACGCACGAAGATTTGGGGAATGTTCCGTGGCTCATTAATGCAGACGGGAATATCGAGCCTGCCAGTGCGTGTGACTGGCAGTATCTGGAAAATGCATTTAATAACGACCAGGCTTTCTTCTTAAAAACCATCGGGAGCGTCAATCAGGCACAGATGAGACAGATGCTTGTTATCAATGGCCGGGAACGGCAAACGGATACGGAGATGTTGGCCGTAATCAGGAACCTGGCCGATAAGTGGTATGGCAAAACCCTTGTCGAACTCACTCCGGAAATGAAAGCTAGGATCCTTCCATATTTGTATCGCTCATACAATACCTCTATTCCTCAACTGGCCAGGTGCTTATGTCTTCCTCGGGATGTAATTGCCGGTTTGCTTCCGACCAAACGTACTTTGTGATGCGTCACTGTGCCGTTAAACATGGCCGATTGTCGCGTGTGCCGCTAACGATTTTGAGAAGCTGGTCCGCTTGGCAAATCAGGTGCTGAAGTGTAGCAGGTCAAGTCCTGAACTGTTGCGGGTCTGTAGAAAACAGCTGACCTGCAACGTAAATCGGCCTCCTGTGCTCTCTGACGTTACAGGTCGGCCGTTTTTTGCAGACCTGCCACGCTTTGTGCCCTCACCTGCTACGTTTTGTAGTTTCGGGAGAAATATGTACCTTTGAATATGGAGAAATTCGTATCTACCCTTAACGACATAGTCTGGAATCCGGGACTGGTGGTACTGCTGCTCGCTGCCGGCCTGTACTTCTCTTTCCGGACGCGGTTCGTCCAGGTTCGCAGATTCAAGCTCATGCTACGCTCGCTCTTTGGCAAGAAGGCCGGGGAAAAGAGCGGCATTTCCTCCTTTGAGGCCTTCTGTATCGCGCTGTCCGGGCGTGTGGGTACGGGAAACATCGTGGGTGTGGCCACGGCCATTGCCTTCGGCGGTCCTGGCGCTGTGTTCTGGATGTGGGTGGTGGCTTTCCTGGGGGCGTCCACGGCCTTTGTGGAGTCCACGCTTTCCCAGATGTACAAGTTCAAGCACTCCAGCGGCTACCGGGGCGGTCCGTTCAGCTTCATTGAGGACGGCCTGGGTAAGCGGGTGCTGGGTATTGTGTTTGCGGCCATCACCATCCTCAGCTGCGGCTTCTTCCTTACCACCGTGCAGGCCAACGGCGTATCCATGGCCATGGCCAATGCTTTCCCGGTGCCGCCGCTGGCCACCGGAATAGCCCTGGCGGTAATCCTGGGCGTGGTGGTTATCGGCGGGGTGAAGCGCATTGCCAAGGTGGCCTCCATCGTTACGCCTTTGATGGCTTTCGGCTATATTATCATGTCGCTGGTGGTGGTGGCTTTCCATATCCAGGACGTACCGGCGGTGTTCGCCACCATCTTCAAGAGCGCCTTCGGCATCACACCTGTGGCGGGCGGCATCATCGGCTCCACCATTGCCATGGGCGTCAAGCGAGGCATTTTCTCCAATGAGGCGGGGCAGGGTACCGGCGCCATTGTATCGGCCGCGGCCGATGTCCCCCATCCTGCCCAGCAGGGCCTCGCCCAGGCGTTTTCCGTGTACGTAGATACGCTGCTGGTGTGCACGGCCACGGCCCTTATGATCCTCACTTCCGGCACCTACAACATCATTGATTCGGCCACGGGAGAACTGCTGGTGGCCAATGCGCCGGAGCTGGGCAACAACT
This sequence comes from Bacteroidales bacterium, assembly GCA_024683255.1. The sequence continues at coordinate 5,151 of JAIKYL010000213.1, forward strand.
ACGCCGGCTTCACTCAGGGTGCCGTGGACACCGTTTTTGCGGGTTTCGGCAGCGAGTTCATCTCCATCGCCATGGTATTCTTTGCCTTCAGCACCATCATGGCCTATTATTTCTATGCCGAGACGGGCATTATCTACCTGTTCCGCGGCAGGAATCCCCGCAAGGAAAAATGGGTGATCCGCCTCTTCCAGGCCATCATGATTGCGGCGGTGGTCTTCGGCGCCGTCCGCGAGGCCGATCTGGTGTGGACCCTGGGCGACATAGGTGTTGGTCTCATGGCCTGGGGAACGGTGATTTCCATCCTAATCCTTTGTCCCAAGGCCATCAGGGCCCTGAAAGAGTTCGAGAACAAGGTCCAACAATAGCATTGTTTTTTCTAAAATAATTGCTACCTTTGCACCACACATAAGCGCGACGGCCTGGTAACGGTCGTCGGCTCGTTTTTTTGACAACAACAAAAAACACTAAATAAAACTATGGCAATTGAATACATGACTCAGGCCGGTCTGGACAAGCTCAAGAAGGATCTTGCCGATGCTCTGGCACAGCGGCCCGTGATCTCCGCAGCCATTGCGGAGGCCCGCGAGAAGGGAGACCTCTCGGAGAATGCGGAGTACGACGCAGCCCGGGACGCCCAGGGACTCCTGGAGGTGAAGATCTCCCGCCTCAAGGAGAAGGTGGCCAATGCCCGCGTAATCGACGAGAGCAAGCTTTCGGCCGATACCGTGCAGCTCCTTTCCAAAGTGAAGGTGAAGAACCTCACCAACAAGATGGTAATGAATTTCCAGATTGTTCCGGAGAGCGAGGCAGACTTCACCAAGGGCCTGCTGGCCGCTACCACGCCCATCGGCAAAGCCCTCATGGGTCATTCCAAAGGGGAAGTGGTGGATGCTCAGGTCCCCAGCGGCGTCATGAAGTTTGAAATCCTGGAAATCTCTCTGTAAGATGGCAACCATTTTCACCAAGATCGCAAAAGGCGAGATCCCGTCCTACAAGTGCGCGGAAAGTGAGGATTTCTACGCCTTCCTGGACATTTCCCCGCTGGCCAAGGGCCATACCCTGGTCATCCCCAAGAATGTGGAGGACGACTATATTTTCCACCTGGACGAAGCCACTTACGAGGGCCTTGTAAAGTTTGCCCGCAAGGTGGCCATCGCCCTCAAGGCCGCTGTCCCCTGCAAGCGGGTGGGCGTTGCTGTCCTGGGCATGGAAGTGCCTCATACCCACATACATCTGGTGCCACTCCAGACAGAGGGAGACATGGATTTCCGTAAACCCAAGCTGCAGTTGGAACCGGCCGAAATGGCTTCCATCGCCAGCGCAATCCTTGCCGAATATGAGAAGCTTTAGCCGTATTATCGCCATCCTTGCGGCTGCTGCCGCCCTTGCTTCCTGCGTGGGCAAGAATACCGTTATCAGCGGTGTTGTGGCCGACGGCGGAGACAAGCAGCTTGCCGTCAAGCTCCTGGACGTGAACCGCTACCAGCTCCTGGACAGCGTAAAGACCAATGCCGGCGGTTCCTTCAGCTATCAGCTCAATCTCAAGGAAGGCCGTCCGGAGTTCATTTATCTGTTCTACGGAAACCGCCAGATTGCATCTCTGCTGCTGCAGAAGGGAGACCATGTGATTGTGCGCACGGACACCCTGGGCGCGTATAGCGTGGAAGGCTCTCCGGAGTCCAACAAACTGCAGGAAGTGGAGAATGCCCATAACAAGATTATCCGGGAACTTTCCCGTATTTTGGAGCGGGAGAGCAATCCGGAAGCATCCATCAACCGGGCCTATGTGAACTATTACAGGGATCGGGTTAAGTATGTGTTAACCAACTCCCATTCCCTCACCGTGGTGCCGGTGCTGTTCCAGCAGCTCAACGACGGCCTGCCGGTCTTCAACCAGGCCACGGACGGTATCATCATGCGGAATATCTGCGACTCCCTAAAGACCGTGTATCCGGAGTCCCGTTATGTGAAGGCCCTGGAAACGGAGGCCAAGCGCCGCATGGATATGTTGGAAGTGAACAGCCGTCTCCAGCAGGCCGAAGAAGTATCGTTCATAGACATTGCACTGCCGGGTCTGGACGGTCAGATCAAAAAACTTAGCGAGGTACCCGCCAAAGTGACCATGGTGTATTTCTGGTCCTCCACGGCGGAGCAGAAAATGTTCAACCTGGACGCCCTGGTCCCGCTTTATGAGGAATTCCACGGCAAGGGTTTCGAGATTTATTCCGTAGCTTTGGATGCCGATAAGACGGCCTGGGCCAGCGTGGTCCGCGGCCAGAAACTCCCTTGGGTGAACGTATGCGACACTCAGGCGGAGCAGTCCAAATATGTAGGCCTTTACGGAATAAATAGCTTGCCGGTAATGTGGTTCCTGGTGGACGGGGAAATAGATCCCGACGCACAGGTCAAGGATCTTGCCGGTCTCCGGGCATATCTCCGGAAAAAGCTCTAGAACAGTTTCTTACGGGAAACCGTAGCAATGAAATCCTTAAGGTAGAAAGGTTCGAAGTACGCAAGGTCTTCGAACCTTTTTTCTTGCCAGGCCGCCTCGGCGAGGGGAGCCATGGCGCTGGCCAGGGGATCGGCCTCCTGGAAGAAGGCATTGGGCGAGGTGAGCACTTCCCGGCATTTGAGGGCACCGTCGCCAATGAAAAGGACCGGCCCTTCGGCAAGTTCCCCGGCAAAGGAATCCGGGCCGATGACCTTGGCTTCCACCTCCGTAAGCGGCTTTCCTTCAGGGGAGAACACGGCGGTGTAAACTTCCATCCGGCGGGCGTCTATCATGGGGATGATGTACTTCAGATTCTTCGCTTCGCTCAGAATGACAGAATTCGCCAAAATCTCCAGCGTGCCCACGCTTAGCAGCGGAATGCCGGCGCCGAAGCAGAGGCCTTTAGCGGTGGAAACGCCCACCCGGAGGCCGGTGTAGGAGCCCGGGCCCTTGCTCACGCAGACGGCGTCACAATCGGCCACGGAAAGGCCTGCGTCATCCAGTACCTCCTTCACCAGCGGAGCGGCCAGGGAGGCCTGCTGGCGGGGCTCCGTGCAAACACGTTCCGCTATCACCTTCCCATCGGCCGAGAGGGCCACGGAAAGGGTTGATGTGGAGGTTTCCAGTAAAAGAATCCGGGCCATACTATGCTGCAACGGGAGGGGTGGAAGTTACCAGCTGTTTGAGGAAGGGGAAGATGAAATAGCCGAAGTCCTTGAGGAGGTTATACACCACGGAGGTGGTGAGGATGTCGCTTTTAACCAGCCCGAACTGGGTATTCACCGTGTCGAAGAGAATGATTAAGACACCCAGAACAACAGCCGTGACAAGGATGGCCGATACTACGCCCAAAACCTTGTTGAGCCAACCCAGAAGGGCCATTTCAATCACTTTGGTGAGGAGCTTGGCCAGGATTAGCACCACCAGGCTCACAACCACCAGAATCACCAGAAAAGCCACCACTTTAAGGACGGCTTCCGGGATGGTGATATATTTTTGCAGTACTTCGCTCACGGGCCCCAGGAACTTGGAAGCGGCCCAGATGCTGAACACAATGCCAACCAGGGTGATGGCCTGCTCCAGGAATCCTTTGGAGATGCCTCGGATGATCCCCGGAATGAACAGGATGAGGAGTACAATGTCTAAGGTGTTCATATTGATAGTCCCAATAATAATTCTTATCTTTGCAGACTTAAAACTGTATGCAAAAATAGGCAAAAAATATGACATTCAAAGAATATAAGGGCCTGGACCTTACGGAAACGGGCAATGTTGTTCTGGAGAGGTGGAAAAAGATCCACGCCTTCGAGAAATCGCTGAGCGTTCGCGAGGGGGCTCCGGAATTCATTTTCTTTGAAGGTCCCCCTTCCGCCAACGGTATGCCGGGCATCCATCACGTGATGGCCCGTTCCATCAAGGATGCCATCTGCCGCTATAAAACCCAGACGGGTTACAAGGTGAACCGCCGGGCCGGATGGGACACCCACGGCCTGCCGGTAGAGCTGGGCGTGGAAAAGAAGCTGGGCATTACCAAGGCCGATATCGGCTCCAAGGTTAGCGTGGAAGAATATAACGCCACCTGCCGCAAGGAGGTGATGAAATATACCAAAGAGTGGGAAACCATGACGGAGCGCGTGGGTTACTGGGTAGATATGAAAGACCCGTACATCACGTACGACAACCGCTATATTGAAACCCTCTGGTACCTGCTCAAGGATATCTACAACAAGGGACTGCTCTATAAAGGCTATACCATCCAGCCGTATTCGCCTACGGACGGCACCGGCCTCAGCTCCCATGAGCTCAACCAGCCGGGCTGCTACAAGGAT
>JAIKYL010000238.1 GCA_024683255.1 Bacteroidales bacterium
GTGCTGGTTCCGCCTACCAGGATTTTGCCGTCCACTACAAGCGTCTGATCCGGAGTACTCTCCAGGTCCATCTTGTAGGGATAGATGCAGGAGCTTAACGCTGCACCCAAAACTATATATAACAGAATCTTTTTCATAGGACTAGAACAGCAAATTGAGGTTGATGTACGGGATCTGCGTGGCAAAGACGGAGAGCATGTATCCGTTAACCTCTCCATTCACGTTGGAACGGAAATACACGGAATAAGGGTTCTTACGGCCGGTCACGTTATACACGCCGATGGTCACGGAGGCGTGGGCGAAGGCCTTAAGATAATGGCCCGGGTCGATGTTCAGCGCAAGGTCCAGGCGGAAGTAGTCCGGGATGCGGTGGCTGTTGCGTTCCGAGTACGCCAGGCGGTAGGTTCCGCCGTAAAGGTATCGGCCCACGGGGACGGTAAGGGGACGTCCGGTGGAGTAGTCCACATTCACGGAGAAAGAGAAGCGGTGGGTGAATGCGTAATTGGCCACCAGCTTGAACTCGTGCGGTTTGTCGTAAGGTGCGTTGTACCAGGCGCCATGATTGATGGTCTCGTTTCCGCGGTCCAGCATCTCCCGCAGCTGGCTCCGGGAATAGCTGTAGGACAGCCAGCCGGTAAGGCTGCCGGCCGGTTTCTTGACCATCACTTCCACGCCGTAGGCCCTGCCATAGACCGGAACCAGGTCATCGGCCAGATTGGGGTTCATGGACAGGATGGCGCCGTTCTTATAGTCCAGTCCGTTTTGGCTCTGCTTGTAGTATCCTTCCACGGAAAGGTCCACGCCCGCGCCCAGCAGCGTCCAGTAGGCACCCGCCGCGCCCTGCCAGCCAGTGGTGGGAGCGATATCGGCACTGGAGAGTCTCCAGGTGTCCATGGGAGATACGGAAGCCGTGTTGGAAATGAGGTGGATGTACTGCCGCATGGTGTTGAAGCCGGCCTTGAAGGAGAGATTCTCCAGCGGCGAATACTTGGTGGATAGCCGCACTTCCGGGCCGATGTAGAACTTGCTGGGATTCAGGGCCAGGAAGGAGGAAAACCGGACGCCGCCGTCCACGGAGAACTGGTCCGTAATGGCCCAGTTGTCGGAAAGGTAGAGAGAAGGCTCCACGCCCAGGTCTCGGTCCAGGCTCACTCCCTTGACGTCGGATAGCTCGCCGAAGGGATTCATGATACCCGGATCCAGCATGTAACCCACCACATTCAATCCGTAAGAGAGGGTATGGCTGCCGATGGGTTTCACCGCGCCGGCCTTCAGGAAGGCCTGGCGGATGAAGGTCTGGAGGTCATAGGCGCCGGTCTCCCAGGCATGGGCTCCAATGTCGTTGGCATAGTGGTCGTAGCCGGCGCTCAGCTTGAAGGAACTGCCGTCATCGGCCTTGTGCCTGTAGGTGAGGGCTGCGTTGTAGTTGGTGTAACGGAAGGTGGTGTCTCCGCTGAAGGAGAAACGGTCCGTTGCAAAATAGCCGAACAACTGCAGGGAATTGTTGTCGTCAAAACGATGGGTCACCCCCACATTGGCATCGGCAAAATTGGCTCCGCCGCCCGCGTAAGCGCTGTTCTTGGGCAGGAGCTTGAGGATCCAGTCCGAATAGGAGATACGGCCGCCCGCAATGAAGGTGGTCTTTTTGCCGATGGGCCCCTCGATATGGCCCCGGCTGGTGAGAACACCGATGCCCAGCGAACCTTTCACTTTGTTGCGGTCGCCCTCCTTGGAGGTAACGTTGAGCACGGAGGAGATTCTTCCGCCGTATTCGGCCGGGATGGAGCTCTTGTACAGTTCCACGCCTTCCACCAGGTCCGGATTGAAGGCCGAGAAGATGCCGAAGAGGTGGCTGGGGTTGTAGATGGTGTTGTCGTTGAAGAGAATGAGGTTCTGGTCGGCACTGCCGCCGCGCACATTGAAGCCGCCGGAGGCCTCGCCCACGCTCTTGACGCCGGGCAGGGTGAGCACCGCCTTGATGATATCGCCTTCGCCAAAGGCCGAAGGAATCTTGCTCATGGTGGTCATGCTCACGGATTCCACACCCATGGAGGTGCTGCGGTGCTGGCGCATGCTTTCGGCCGATACGATGGAGCCCTTGAGGAGGGTGACCTTTTCCGTCATCACCACATCCAGGTCTCCGTCGGCCCTAAGGTCAATCTTGAGGGTAAGGTCTTCCTTGGATTCCGCATTGAAATTCAGGTGGTTCTCTCCGCGGGGGAGGGTGATCCGGTACCGGCCCTGGGCGTTAGTGCGCACATAGGTGGAGGTGTTCTCGTCAAAGATCACCACGCCCGGCAGGGGAAGGCCGCTCTCGGCCTCGAACACGGTGCCGTTCACGGTGGCGCGGCTGCCTTTGGCATCCTCTTCCTTGCCGATGGTGTAAACCTTGTTCCGGTAGGTGGCCGTGAGGGCGTTGCTGGCGTAGGTTACCGTGGTGGTGTCCACGCGCTCTTCCTCAAAATAGCCGTCCGGCAGGCCCAGGCCCACGGATTTGAAGGGGGCGCTGAGCAGCGGACCGGAAGTGGCTTCGTAGTCCGGATGCCACTGGTTCCATTTGTCGGCAAACACGCTCTCTTCTCTCTGGGGAATTTCCCGGAGGCGGCGTCTGTAGGCCCGCTGGCTAAGTTTCTTGAGCGTTCCATCGGCCTGGAGCGTATAGGGGGTTGTGCTCCGGCTGAAGTAGTTCACCAGATCCGGGTCGTAATTGCCGTCCATGTCATCTGCGCTGCGGAGGTTGGTGTCCGAGCGGAAAACCTTGCGGTTAAGGGTAAGGAGCGGCTCCTTGCCGTCCATTATCAGCTCGAAGAAGCCTTCCGGGGCTTTGGGGAAGCCCATGTAGCGAAGGTTCACAAACCGGCGGTCACCCAAGGTGAACCAGGCCACCTGGTCCCGGTCCAGCATTACGCCGGCGGCGTTCTTGTCCGGACGGGTAACCAGCTCCATGGCGTATGCGTCCACATTCAGGAGTACGTCCTTGTACAGCTTGCCGTTGTACAGGACATCTCCCGTGGAGAAGGTCCGGGTGTCCATGTAATAGGTGCCGTTGTAGCGGAAGGGGTAAGCGTTCTGCACCCTTCCCCGGTACAGGGTGGAAAGCTCCTTGGCCTGTTGCTGGTAGCTTTCTTCCTGTCCGGCGGCCGGGAGGGCTGCAAGCAGTAGCCCGGCTGCGGCACAAAGAATGTAAATCCGTTTTATCATTGAGTGGGTATTAATCGGCTAAACAACTGTCCATCAGTTTCTCAAGACCCGGCTTGTCCAGGTTTTGGCCGATGAACACTATCTTTTGCATGCGGTCTCCGTACTGCGGATCCCAATCATCGCGGAGCTTGCGGTCCCGCTCCATCATGTCCTGGAGCTCGTCTTCCGGCATGGTGGCAAACCAAAGGCCGGCGTCCTTGAGGGACTTCTGGCGGCCTGCCTGTTCAAAAAGGTAGCACTTGTCCTGGTCCACGGAGAAGTAGCAGATGCCTTTGGCGCGGATGATGTTGGCGGGCCAGCGGCGGGCCACCATGTCGTCAAACTTGTTAAGGTCCAGCGCCGGGCGGCGGGTATACACGTAGGTGTCAATGCCGTATTCCAGGGCTTCTCCTTCGGCCTCTTCCTCTTCGTCCTCGCCCTCGATGGCAGCAATCCAGGCGGCCGATGTGGCCACCTCGTCAAAGTTGAACATGCCCGTGTAGATGAGTTCGTCCAGGTCCACGTCGCCGTAGTTGCATTCCAGCACCTTGGCGCCGGGGTTGATGCTCTTCACGATGCCTTTCAGGGTACCCAGCTCCTCCGGGGTTACATCGGCAGCCTTGTTAAGGAGCACGATGTTGCAGAATTCAATCTGCTCAATCACCAGGCGCTCCAGGTCTTCGTCGCCGATATCGTCCTTTTCCAGGGCCTTGCCGCCGGCGAATTCGTCTTTCATCCTTAGGGCGTCCACCACGGTGGCAATGCAGTCCACGTACGGAAGGCCGTCCTGGATGTACTGGGGACCCAGCATGGGCATGGTGCTTATGGTCTGGGCGATGGGGGCCGGCTCGCAGATGCCGCTGGCCTCAATCACAATATAGTCGAATTTGCGGGTGGCGATGAGTTCCGACAGCTGCGCCACCAGGTCCATCTTGAGGGTGCAGCAGATGCAGCCGTTCTGCAGGGCCACCAGGCTGGCGTCCGTCTGACCAACTACGCCGCCTTTCTCAATTAAATCGGCATCAATGTTAACCTCGCCGATGTCGTTTACGATGACGGCGAACTTGATGCCTTTGCGGTTGGCCAGTATGCGGTTGAGGAGGGTGGTTTTGCCGCTACCCAGATATCCGGTCAAAAGAAGGACCGGAACTTCCTGATTCTTAATCTTAAGTTCCATACACTACAAGATAAACCTCTCTTTCCCTTTATCTTGCACGCATGCGTGCGGGAAAGGTTTGCAAAGATAGTAATTTTTAGGTTAGTTGGCAACCCTATTCCCTGGGGATGCCCCTTTTGCGGAGACCGGCCCAGCAGACGGCGGCGTAGGCACAGATTACCACGGTATTGATGGCCATCATGCCCCAGCGGACTCCATCGGCCTGGAAGCGGGTGGACAGGAACCAAATGGCCGCATAGGCCGCTCCAAGCAGGAGGAAAATGCCGCCGATGCGTTTCCAATTATAAGGAATGGGATAGTATTTTGAGCCCAGCCAGGCGCTCAGGATGAACATTACCAGATAGCTGGCCAGGTGACCGAAGGCCGATGCCCAGTAGGAATAATGCGGCATGAAGACCACGTTCACCACGGTGGTGACCGCCAGGCCCGCCAGGGTGATCCAGATGGCCATGTTGGTCTTGCCGGAGAGCTTGTACCACATGGAAACGTTGAAGAGCATGCCCAGCAGCATATAGCTTAGGAGCATGATGGGAACAACGCCGATACCCACCCGGAAATCCTTTCCCAGGAATAGGGAGATGATGTCTATGTAGCCCACCACGCCCAGAAGCACCAGGCCGCAGAAGGCCGTGAACCATTCCATAACAACGGCGTAGAGTTCCTTGGAGTTCTTGTCCTTGGCCCGCTGGAAGAAGAAAGGCTCGGCCGCATAGCGGAACATCTGGATGAAGAGATTCATGATTACGGCCAGCTTCACCGCCGCCTGGTAAACGCCCAGGGAGGCCCGCCAGGCTTCGGCCGATGTGTCAAAATAGCGGAACAGGATCCGGTCCAGGAAGTCGTTGGCTACGCCCGGGAGGGCCGCCACCATGAGGGGCAGGGAATACGCCAGCATCCTTTTCACCACCCCGGAGTCCCAGGTGAGCTTTAGGCGCAGGATGTCCGGAATGAAAAGGGCCAGGCACAGCACGCAGCTCACCAGGATGGCCATGATGGGATAGGTGAAGTCCGGCTGGGCGGGATACACGAAGAACAGCACCAGGTTGGCACCGGTCTCCGTTAGGATCTTGATGGTCTTGAAAACGGCGAACTTCACCGCTTTGTGCTCCTGCCGGAGCTTGGCAAAGAGAATGGCGGTGATGCTGTCGCAGAAAAGGATGGCCGCCACGTAAATGATGAGACTGCGGTAGCCTTCATAACCCAGTGCGGCCGATATGGAATTCGAGAAGGCCACCATGCAGGCCAGGAACGCCAGGTTGAGGCCCGTAACGGCCAGCAGCGCTCCGGAATATACCTTCCGCGGGTCTTCTCCCTCCTTGTTGGCAAAACGGAAACAGCCCGTTTCCAGGCCCAGCACCAGCACCACCTGCAGGATGGCAATATAGGCCATGAACTCCGTAACCACGCCGTACTGCACCTGCGTGAGCATGCGGGTGTAGATGGGAACAAACAGGAAATTCAGTACCCGGGCCAGGATGGAACTGAAGCCATAGATGGCGGTCTCTCCCGCCAATTGTTTCAACGGATTTGCCATATTCATCACAAAAATAGTTATTTTTGCAGAAAGAAACTACATTATTGTCATTCTGAGCAAAGCGAAGAATCTATGAAAAGAATCGTTTATTTAACTCTGGCCCTGGCCCTCCTGGCCGTCGGATGCAAAAACCGGAACAAAGAGGCCGATACCCAGCTGGATGTCCCCGCAGCCCTTTCGGACTCCGTAGCCATCCAGAAGGCCGTCCAGGCCCTGCCGGAAGAGCCGGTGATGGACATCGTGACCAGCATGGGCACCATCAAGGTGCGCCTGTTCAAAGATACGCCCCGCCACAGGGACAACTTTGTAAAACTGGCACTGTCCGGTTACTTTGACAACCAGGTATTCCACCGCGTGATAGACAGCTTCATGATCCAGGGCGGAGACCCGCTCTCCCGGGACACCCTGTATATAGATACCTGGGGCCAGGGAGGTCCGGGCTATACGCTCCCGGCGGAAATCCTGGATGCCGGCGGCAATCCGCTCCATCGGCACAAGAAAGGCGCGCTGGCGGCCGCCAGAAGGGGAGACCTGGCCAATCCTTTCAAGGAATCTTCCGGCTCCCAGTTCTATCTGGTGCAGAATCCGGACAACTGCGTGCACCTGGACGGAGAGTACACCGTGTTTGGAGAAACGGTGGCCGGATTCAACGTTATTGACAAGATTGCGGCCACTCCCACGGACCGTTACGACCGTCCCATCACCCCCGTTGTAATCTATTCCGTCCGTCCGGACGAAGAAATGAATAAAATTGAAGAAAAAACTCCCGACAGCGAGTAGCTTTGGCACAGAATTCGCATTAAAAAAGTCGAATAGTTTTTTCATAGGTTAAGTTTTAGGTTAGAATTGCGAAAGGTCCTTGCTGGGAAGCACGGACCTTTCATTTTTAATGGCCATGTAGGCCTGTATTGGCTTGTTTTTCGGTGTTTTCTTCTTTTCCTGGCCCGCTACTTATTTGCACTTTTAAATATGTTTTTGTACATTTGTTTCGCGGATGTTTCTCAATTCTTACACTTAATCTGATACACAATGGCCACTTTGCACGCTGAGGTGAACAAGCATCACAGAAGAAAAGATGGATGCTTTCCTGTGACGATTCGTGTTACTCACCATAGGCAACATGTTCGGATGAAGACTAACCTGGTTGCATATCCGGATGATCTTACCCGAGATGGTAAATTGAAGGGAAATATGAAATTCAAAGCCGAAGAGTTGATTCGTAGTATGTATGAAGCTCTGGGATCAATCTCATATTTCGATTTGGAGAAGGGTGATGCGAGCTTTGTCGCTGAGCAGATAAAGGCCAAGATGGAACCGGAGAACTGGTGCCTGGATTTCTTTGTATTCGCGGATGAGTTTCTGAAGAAGGCTCCTATCACCGAATCCACAAAGCATACTTATCGAGTGGCACTTTCGGCCCTGAAGCGCTACAACGGAGCAGAATCGCTCGACATCAACGATATCACCCATGTGAGCCTAGAGGATTTTGTCTATTTCCTGAATACTGAACCCAAATATCACTACGACAAGAAGTTACAGAAGACCGTTGCTACCAATCAGAAAAAACGTACCGGCACAGCCGCGAAGGCGTATCTAGTAAAGTTGGGAACAATTTTCAAGGCCGCGAAACGACGTTACAACGACGAGGATATTGGTTTGATCAGAATACCGCGTTCACCATTCGAGAAAGTGAAGGTGGTCGCAGACCCTGCTGAGGGACAG
>JAIKYL010000150.1 GCA_024683255.1 Bacteroidales bacterium
AGATTGCAGAAAGGATAAACTATGCCGACTCAACTACTTTCGGCCGCTTTTTCTTCCGGATGAAAGGCGTTACGCCCAGGGAGTACAGGAAGAGCTTATAGGAATCAGGCAGAGTGATTCGGAGTTTGATTCGATAAATTCCCTGTTTATCGAAATGAATAGGCCCCGACATCCTAGTGGATTGCCGGGGCTTTGGCTCGATTATCAGTTTTCACATATTCCGAATTCTGTTAGAAATCAACTTTTCACAGAACCATAAACACTTGACAATCAATTACTTAAATACTTCGTGCGGGTGAAGGGACTCGAACCCATACGCCTTTTGGGGCACCAGATCCTAAGTCTGGGTTGTCTACCAATTCCAACACACCCGCATTGGGACTGCAAAGATACGTCTTTAATTCTCAAGAAAAAAGAGGAAAGAACGTTTTTAAAAAATATTATTAACTTTGCAGCCGCAAACAGAATGTGGTAATGGCAACAGTTACTATAATCGGTATTGGCCAGATTGGTTCTGCCCTGGCCTTTGTGGCGGCGGAAAACGGTAACGAGGTGCGCCTGGTGGGCACTCCCGTGGACAGGAAGGTGGTAGATGCGTGCAGAAAGGAAGGCCGCCATCCCAAGTTGGATACTCCCTATCCGGAAGGATTTAAATACTATTATTGTGAGCATTGGCAGGAAGCCGTAAAGGGTGCCGATTTTGTGATTGGCGCCATTTCTTCCTACGGTGTGGCCTGGTTCCTTAAGGACATCCTCATGAAAATGGATCCTTCCCAGCCGGTTCTGTCGGCCGCGAAAGGCCTGATGGACCAGCCTGACGGTTCCCTGCTTTCTTACCCGGCCTATTGGGAAAGGGAGCTCTGCAAATGCGGCATCGAGCGGGACATTTACGCGCTGGGCGGTCCCGGAACGGCCGATGGAATCATCCATCACGACCCCACCCAGGTGGTTCTCTGCGGCAAGGATGCGGCCATTCTGAGAATGATGAAAAAGGCCCTGCAGACCTCCTGGTTCCAGATTTCCCTTACCCGGGACGCCATCGGCCTGGAAAGCGCGGTGGCCGTCAAGAACGCCTATGCGCTGGGTGTTGCCATGGCCCTGGGTTTTGCTCATCGCCGGGATCCCCGGGATGAAAACTCTCATGTTAATTCACAGGCTGCCGTCTTCTACCAGGCCGCCAAAGAAATGGTCCGTATTCTCACCTTACAAAAGGCCGATTATGACAGCGCCCTGGTGGGCCTGGGAGACCTTTTTGTAACGGCTACTGGCGCCAGAACCCGGAAACTGGGCATCCTGCTGGGCGAAGGAAAGACTGTGCAGGAAGCGCAGGAAATCCTGGGCAGCATGACGCTGGAATCCCTGGTGATCGTACGCCGGCTCCAAAACGCCCTCTCCATCCGGGCTCGGAAAGGCCAGGTAAAGCTTGAGGATTTCCCCCTGCTGCAGTTTGTCTGTGACGTTTTGGACGGGAAGAGTGTGGAAGACCTTCCCTGGGAGCGTTTTACTTTCGAGAATCTTTAACCGCGGCGGCAACGTCTTCCAGGAGCCATTTGGGCGTGGAGGTGGCACCGCAGATGCCAACGGAAGCGGCATCCTGGAACCAAGCGGGATCAATTTCCGAGGCCGATCCCAGCAGATAGGTCCGGGGATTCACGCTCTTACAAAGATCGCTGAGCACCTTCCCGTTGGAGGAAGAGCGGCCGGAAACAAACAGGATTACATCGTGGGAGCGGGCGAAGGCGGAAAGCTTTTCATGCCGCGAGGCCACCTGGGCGCAGATAGTGTCATGCACCTTTACATCGGCCCCCCGGGTGCGGAGCATATCGCAGATCTGGGCGTATTCCGCCGGGCTCTTGGTGGTTTGGGAGAAGATTTCCATGGGCTGGGAGAAGTCCAGGCGACCGGCCGATATGGCTTCGTTAAGCATGTCGGCGTTTTCCACCACCAGGGCGTCTCCGTCCACCTGGCCCAGCAGGCCCAGGACCTCGGCATGACCCACCCGGCCGAAAATGAGCACCTGGCCCTTCCGGCCTTCCGCGTGCAGGCGCTGATAGGCCTCCCGGATGCGGCGCTGCAGCTGCAGCACCACCGGGCAGGTGCAGTCAATCATGGCTAGGGAACGCTTTCCGGCCGCTTTGTAGGTGGATGGCGGTTCTCCGTGGGCCCGGATGAGCACCGTTTCCCCGTCGGGCACTTCCGCCAGGGATTCGATGGTCCTCAGCCCCTTGGACTGCAGGCGCTCCAGCTCCGCCTCGTTATGGACGATGGCACCAAGCGACCACAGGGCATCTCCCCCGGAGAGGAATTCCTCGGCCCGGGTGATGGCCCGGATCACTCCGCCGCAGAAGCCGGAGCCCGGATCTATTTCCACTTTTAGCATGACAGGGCGGCTTCCAGAATGCCGAATTTCCCCTGGATTACACCCAGCGCCCAAACCAGTTCCTCGTGCATGGTCATGTGAGTGTTGTCCATCACATAGGCATCGGCCGCCTGGGAAAGCGGGGAGGTCTCCCGGTGGGAATCAATATAGTCCCGTTCCTTAAGGTTGGCCAGCACCTCCTCGAAGACAGGGGTTTCGCCCTTGGAGACCATTTCGTCGTAGCGGCGCTGGGCCCGAACGTTCTCATCGGCCGTCATGAAGATCTTGAGCTCCGCATTGGGGAATACGGTGGTGCCGATATCCCGGCCGTCCATAATCACGCGGCCGCCTTCCGAGAAGGCGTGGAGCTTGCTGTCCACGAAGTTGCGAACAAAAGGAATAGCCGATACCGGACTAACGTGGGAGGAAACCTCCAGCGTGCGGATCTGGTCCTCTATGCAGCGGTCTCCCAGGAAGAGGAGGGTGGCGCCGCTGTCCCGACGGAAATGCAGGTCCAGCGTGCCGATAACGGCCTTCAGGGCCGGCTGGTCAATGGTTCCGTCCTCTGCAATGAAACCGCTTTCCATGGCGAAAAGGGTAACGCCGCGGTACATGGCGCCGCTGTCCAGGTAAAGGAATCCGAATTCTTTGGCCACCATTTTGGCAAAGGTACTCTTCCCCGTGGAAGAAAAGCCGTCTACAGCAATAATAATGTCAGGAACGTTCATAGTATTGGATGTAAGTCTTACAAATATAGAAAAATATTACGATATTTGCACATCAAAGTCGCAGGGCAGGCCTGTGCGAACTATTTGGAAAGGTTGAATTAAAGCACTGCAGGTGCACATATCCATGAAAGTACTTATCGTAGACGACGAACGCGCTATCCGTTACTCCCTGAAAGAAATCCTGGAAATGGAGAACTATCAGGTGGAAACGGCCGAGAATGGCGAGGAAGGCCTCCAGAAGGCGGAAAAGGAAAAATACGACGCCATCTTTTGCGACATCAAGATGCCCGTGATGGATGGGACGGAAATGCTTTCCCGTATCATGGAGGAAGGCATCGAGACGCCCGTTATCATGGTCTCCGGCCATGCCGATATAACCACCGCGGTGGACTGCATCAAGCGGGGTGCCTTCGACTTCATTGAGAAGCCGCTGGACCTTAACCGCATCCTCATCACCCTCAAGAACGCCACGGACAAAGCCAACCTTGTCACCCAGACCAAGATCCTCAAGAAGAAGGTCTATGGTCAGGAAATGATCGGTGGCAGCGCCCCCATCGGCCATCTTAAGGAAATGATTGAGAAGGTGGCACCCACGCAGGCCAGCGTCCTCATTACCGGTCCCAACGGTTCCGGTAAGGAACTGGTGGCCCAGGGGATTTATCAGCAGTCTGCCCGTTCCATGATGCCTTTCGTGGAGGTGAACTGCGCCGCCATCCCTTCGGAACTTATTGACAGTGAACTCTTCGGTCACAAGAAGGGCTCCTTCACATCGGCCATCCGGGACCATAAGGGCAAATTCGAGCAGGCCGATGGAGGCACCATCTTCCTGGACGAGATTGGGGACATGTCCCTGGCGGCCCAGGCCAAGGTGCTGCGTGTGCTGCAGGAGCGGAAACTCACTCCCGTTGGCGGAGACAAGGAGATAACGGTGGACGTGCGGGTTATCGCCGCCACCAACAAGAACCTGCAGGAAGAGATTGTGAAAGGCAATTTCCGCGAAGACCTGTATCACCGCCTCAGCGTGATTGTCCTCAAGGTCCCGCCCCTGGACGAAAGGAAGGAGGACATCCCTCTGCTGGTGAACTATTTCTCGGAAAGAATCTGCAGCGAAGGCGGCAGAAGCGCACGTCCCTTCACGCCGGAAGCCATCGCCCTGCTGCAGGAGCGTTCCTGGCCCGGTAACATC
>JAIKYL010000013.1 GCA_024683255.1 Bacteroidales bacterium
CAAGCTCACGGAGGAGGGCTGCAAGTTCGCTTCCCACATAGACGGCAGCCGCCACATCTTCACCCCGGAGAACAATGTGGACACCCAGCGCATCATCGGGGCCGATATAATGATGGCCCTGGACGAATGCTGCCCCGGGGATGCCGATGAGCGTTATGCCGCCAAGTCCCTCAAACTCACGCAGGGCTGGCTGGAGCGTTTTGCCAGGCGTTTCGACGAGACGGAACCCCTGTACGGCTATCCCCAGACCATGTTCCCCATCATCCAGGGCTGCGTGTATCCGGAACTCCGCAGGAGGGCCGTGGAGCACGCCCTTTCCCTGGATAATGCCAACCGCGGCGGTTATGCCGTAGGCGGTCTGGCGGTAGGGGAGCCCACAGAAAAGATGTACGAGATGCTGGAGATCACCTGTCCGCTGCTGCCGCAGGACAAGCCCCGCTACCTCATGGGTGTGGGCACTCCCGCCAACATCCTGGAGTCCATCGCCCGGGGAATCGACATGTTCGACTGCGTAATGCCCACCCGGAACGGCCGCAATGGCATGCTTTTTTCGTGGAACGGAGTCATGAACATGAGAAACGCCAAATGGGCCGATGACTTTACCCCGCTGGACCCGGAGGGAACTTCCTTCGTGGACAGCTATTATACCCGGGCATACCTGCACCACCTGTTCGTGGCCAAGGAAATGTTTGCCGCCATGGTGGCAACGGAACACAATCTGGCCTTCTATCTGGATCTGGTGAAAACCGCATGTGCGCACATTGAGGCAGGGGATTACCTTGCCTGGAAGAACGCCACGGTCCCTAAACTCATGCAGCGCCTATGAAGCTAAGGGGACTCCAGCGGCTGGACTGGTACATAATCCGAAAGTTTCTGGTTACTTTCTTCATGGCCCTGCTGCTTTTGGCCGTGATTATAGTAATCTTTGACGTCAGTGAGAAGATTGAGGACTTCGTGCGCACGGAGGCCACCCTCCATGAGATAGTGTTCGACTATTACGTGAATTTCGTCCCCTTCTTCATGAACATGTACGCACCCATGTTCGTGTTCCTCACGGTCATTGTCTTCACCTCCAAGATGACGCAGGATTCGGAGATTGTTGCCATCCTTTCCAGCGGCATCAGCTATCACCGGATGATGGTGCCCTATATGGTATCGGCGGTGCTCATCGGCCTGCTTTCCCTGGGCATGGGCCTCTGGGTCATCCCCAAGGCCAATGTAACCCGGGTGGCGTTTGAGCAGAAGCATGTGCCCAGAACCAAGGCGTATTCCGGCCGGGATATGCATTACAAGCTGGAGAACGACCATTTCGTGTATATAGAATCCTTCAGCGGCTACAACAATACGGCATACAATTTCACCCTTGAAGACCTCTCGGGCGGGCAGTTACATTCCAAACTTTCGGCCGAAAGCGCCCAGTACGACACGCTCACAGGAGTTTGGAAGCTGCGCAACTGGTTCATCCGGGATTATACGGGCGGCATGGAGGACAAGATCCGCTCCGGAAGGCAGCTGGATACGGTCCTCAGCCTTACCCGGGACGACTTTTTTCGGAACAAGCACACCATCGAAGCCCTGGACGAGGGGCAGCTGAACCAGCTTATCAAAACGCAGATCATGCGCGGTGACGCTTCCGTGAGCGCGGCGCAGATTGAGCGGAACAACCGCTTTGCGCTGCCGTTCTCGGCCCTTATCCTTACCATCCTGGGTGTGGCGCTGTCCACCAAGAAAAAGCGGGGAGGTATGGGCTGGAACCTGGCGGCGGGCATTGCCCTGGGTTTCTCCTACATCCTGTTCATGCAGTTCAGCGAGATGTTCGTGATGACGGATACGCTTCCGGCCTCCGTGGCCATCTGGCTGCCCAATTACCTCTTTACCGTAATAGCCCTGGTTCTGTATTTTAAAGCTCCCAAATAATGGTAAAAGTCAAAATAGTTAACCATTCTCCCTATCCCTGTCCGGCCTATGCAACGGAGTTGAGTGCCGGCGTGGATTTGAGGGCTAATCTGGAAGAACCCCTGGTGCTGGAGCCCCTCCAGCGGGCTATGGTGCCCACGGGCCTCTTCATTGCCCTTCCTCCGGGTTATGAGGCCCAGGTTCGCCCCCGCAGTGGCCTGGCCGCCAAGCACGGCATTACGGTCCTTAACAGCCCCGGAACGGTGGATGCGGATTACAGGGGGGAACTCAAGACCATCCTGGTGAACCTTTCCCGGGAGCCCTTTGAGATTGTCCCCGGGGAGCGTATAGCCCAAATGGTAATAGCCCGCCACGAGCAGGTGGAGTGGGAGCAGGTGGACCAGCTGGACGCCACGGAGCGCGGCGCCGGCGGTTTCGGCAGTACCGGAAAAGCGTAAATGTCATTCTGAGCGAAGCGAAGAATCTATGAATATCGAAGAATTATACCACATTTTCCTATCATCGGCCGGGGTTTGCACGGACACCCGCGCCATTAAGAAGAACCAGCTTTTCTTTGCCCTGAAAGGGGAGAACTTCGACGGTAACGCCTTCGCCCTCAAAGCCCTGGAGGCAGGTGCCTGCTTCGCTGTTGTGAACCGCAGCGTGGAGGCCGATGACCCCCGCCTCATCAAAGTGGACGATACCCTGGAAGCGCTGAAGGCCCTGGCCTCCTGGCACCGCCTGCAGCTGCGCATCCCCGTAATCGGCCTCACGGGTACCAACGGCAAAACCACCACCAAGGAGCTCATCCGGACGGCGCTGGGCGCAGCCTACCGCGTCACAGCCACGGAAGGCAACCTTAATAACGAGATCGGCGTGCCGCTGAGTGTCCTCAAGATCGGCCCGCGGGCACAGATTGCCATTATCGAGATGGGTGCCAGCCATCCGGAGGACCTCAAGCCGTTGCTGGCCGTTGCGCAGCCCAATCTGGGCCTCATCACCAACGTGGGGAAGGCGCATCTGCTGGGTTTCGGAAGCTTCGAAGGTGTAAAACACGCCAAAGGCCTGCTGTACGACTATCTCAAGGCGCACGGCGGCGTGGTCTTCGCCAACGGGGACGATCCTGTCCTTGCCGATATGCTTGCCGAAAGGGGAATGGAGGCCATCAGGTACAGCCAGGAAGGCGTGAAAGTAAAGGCAACTCCTTTCCTGGAAATGGATTTTGGAGACGCAGTTTTGGAGACCCAGCTGGTGGGCGCATACAACGCCAACAACGTGCTGGCGGCCCTCAAACTGGCCTGGTACTTTGACGTCCCTACGGAAGACGCGCTGGTGGCCATCGCTTCATACGTTCCTTCCAATAATAGAAGCCAACTGCTTAAGACAGAAAAGAATACCGTTATCATAGACGCATATAACGCCAACCCTTCCTCCATGGCCGTGGCCCTGGACAACCTGGCTCTCTGCGAGGGGCGCAAGGTGGCCCTTCTGGGAGACATGCGGGAACTGGGCGAAGACTCGCAGGCGGAACACAAAAAGATAGTGGAACGCCTTTCGGGAACGGAAGCCTTCCTGGTTGGAGAGGAATTCACCAAGGCGGCGGAGGGTACCCCCTTCAAGACTTTCGCCAAGTCCGAAGACCTGGCGAAGTATCTTGCCGAGCATCCGCTCAAAGGCTATACGGTGCTTGTAAAGGGATCCCGCGGCATTCAAATGGAGAAGGCTATACCTTCGCTTTAACTAAAATCCAGTGGACTAGACAGGCCAGGCCCCATCCTATGGCCAGGCCGAAGAGACAGCCCACCAGGATATCACCCAGATAATGGGCGGCCAGCATTACCCGGCTCAGGGACATGACGGCCGCCCAAATCATTATGCAGCAGCCGTAAATGCCGTAATGGCGCTTGGAGTCATTGAGTTGCAGACCGGCCCAGGAACCCGCCGCAAAGGCAAAGGAATTGGCCGCATGCCCGGAGAAGAAGCTGTACAGCCCGCCGATGATTCCGTCCGGACAGCGCACCCCTTGCTCTATCATCCAGGGCTCCCGGCAGGGACGCAGGCGCATGACTCCTTCCTTCACCAGATTAGCCACCTGGTCTGTGATAACAAGGCCCAGAATGAGCGTTGCAATAACGGCCAGGCCCTTTTTCCAGCCCAGTTTCCAGATAATCACACCTGCCATGAATCCGTATAAAGGGTACCAGACGCGTACGCCCGATACAAAGGACCAGAAACCGTCCAGGGCCGCGGGGCCATGCTGGTTGATCCAGAGCGAGATTTGCTGGTCTATTTGGACAAGGCTGTCCATAAGGCTTCCTTGAGCTCGTTAAGTCCGGTCTGGGCTACGGAAGAGATGAAGACGTGCGGGATATCGGCCGGGAGTTTCTTCTCTATCTTGGCCTTCTGCTTTTCGTCAATAAGGTCCGTTTTGGTGATTGCCAGAACGCGGTCCTTCACCAGCAGCTCCGGATTGTATTCCTGCAGTTCGTTCAGAAGGACTTTGTAACACTTGTTCACGTCCGGCTCGTCTGCCGCCACCATGAACAGCAATACGCTGTTGCGCTCAATATGCCGAAGAAAACGCATGCCGATGCCCTTTCCCTCGTGCGCGCCCTCGATGATGCCGGGGATATCGGCCATCACAAAGGAACGGTCGTCGTAATAGCGCACGATGCCCAGGTTGGGCTCCAGCGTTGTGAAGGCGTAGTTGGCAATCTTGGGTTTGGCCGATGTGATGGCGGCCAGCAG
>JAIKYL010000019.1 GCA_024683255.1 Bacteroidales bacterium
TGGGTTAAGACGCCCATTCCTGGGCCGACCTCCAAGACGGGGGAACACGGTTCCCCCGAACCCCCTGCGGCCTCAAGGCCCTTTCCGTCTTTCTCAGAAAGACACGGGCACGGCCGGGCGTCTGATGACGCCATCGCTTCGCTCCAGCCCTTCGTGGGAAAGGGAGTGATAAGCGCGTTCACTATGGCGCGGGCCACTTTCTGGTCCGTTAGGAAATGCTGCCCGAGGGCCTTTTTTGCGCGAACTTCCATAGAAATAATGCTTCCGGATACAAAGATAGCAAATAATTCATTCCTTATTATCAAAGCCGTTTATCCGGAAATAATTGCTATTTTTGTAGTTTGTAAAAGAGAAGATACAAAAACAATATAAACTATGTACAGAACCAAGACATGCGGAGAACTTCGCATTGAGAACAAAGGGCAGCAGGTCACCCTGGCCGGCTGGGTCCAGAAAGCCCGCAAACTGGGCGGCATGACCTTCATTGACCTCAGGGACCGTTACGGCATTACACAGCTGGTAGTTGAGGCCGATGCCCCCGCAGAGCTGGTGGATGTGGCCACCTCCCTGGGCCGTGAATTCGTGATCCAGGTAACCGGAGAAGTGGTGGAGCGCCAGGCCAAGAACGCCAAGATGCCCACCGGAGACATTGAGATCAAGGTATCGGCCATCAATATCCTCAACAAGAGCGTTACCCCGCCCTTCACCATTGAGGACGAGAGCGACGGCGGAGAGGACCTCCGGATGAAATACCGTTATCTTGACCTTAGGCGCAATCCCCTGAAGAACGCCCTCATGCTTCGTCACCGGATTGCCCACGAGGTGCGGAACTATCTGGACGACAAGGGCTTCATGGAAATTGAAACCCCTTACCTCATCAAGTCCACCCCGGAAGGCGCCCGTGACTTTGTGGTTCCTTCCCGCATGAATCCCGGCCAGTTCTACGCCCTGCCGCAGAGCCCCCAGACCTTCAAGCAGCTCCTCATGGTGGCCGGTTACGACCGCTATTTCCAGATTGTCCGCTGCTTCCGTGACGAGGACCTCCGGGCCGACCGTCAGCCGGAATTCACCCAGATAGACTGCGAGATGTCCTTCGTGGAGCAGGAAGACGTCCTGAATACCTTCGAAGGGATGATGCGCACGCTCTTCAAGAACGTGCTGGACGTGGAAATTCCCAACCCGCTTCCGCGCATGACCTGGTACCATGCCATGGACAACTACGGATCCGACAAGCCGGATGTGCGCTTTGGCATGACCATCCATGAGCTCACGGAAGTGGCTAAAGGCAAGGGCTTTGGCGTGCTGGACGATGCCGCCTACATCGGCGCCATCTGCGTCCCCGGCGCTGCCGAATACACCCGCAAGCAGATTGACGAACTCACAGAATGGGTCAAGCGCCCGCAGGTGGGTGCCAAGGGCCTCATCTACATCCGAGTAAATGCCGACGGCTCCTTCAAGAGCTCCATAGACAAGTTCTACGGGGCCGATGACCTTGCGCGTATCGCCGCCGCCGCCGAGGCCAAGCCCGGCGACCTCATTCTTATGATGAGCGGAGCCAACATGCGTAAAGTCCAGACCATGCTGGGCGTCCTCCGTCTGGAGATGGGCGGCCGCCTGGGCTACCGGGATTCCAAGGTCTTCGCACCCCTGTGGATTGTGGACTTCCCGCTCCTGGAGTGGGACGACGAAACGCAGCGTTTCTACGCCATGCATCACCCCTTCACCGCCCCCAAGCCGGAGCACGAGAAGTGGTTCTACAGCAATGAGAAGGCCGATCTGGAACGCGTCTGCGCCAACGCCTACGACTTCGTGCTCAACGGCAACGAACTGGGCGGCGGCTCCATCCGTATCCACAATGCCGATATGCAGAAGCGCATGTTCGAGGTGCTGGGAATCGGCCCGGAAGAGGCCGAGTACAAATTCGGCTTCATCATCAATGCCTTCAAGTTCGGCGCCCCGCCGCACGGCGGCCTGGCCTTCGGCTTCGACCGCGTGTGCGCCCTCATGGGCGGCCAGGACACCATCCGGGACTACATCGCGTTCCCTAAGAACAATCAGGGTCGCGATGTGATGATTGACAGCCCTTCCCAGATTGACCAGGCCCAGCTTGACGAACTCCAGATTGCCCTAAACGTCAAGGCTGAATAACGTCATGCCCGGCCCTGACCGGGCATCTCCCTATGATCAAGCGCATACCCTCATATGACCTTTCCAACCGGAACACCTTCCGGATGCGGGTCAGGTGTGCCTTGTATGTGGAGCTCACGGAGGAGGCCGATCTGGAAGCCCTGGACTGGAACGCCCTGCCCCAGCCCGTAATGGTAATGGGCGGAGGCTCCAACCTCCTATTTACCAAAGACTTTCCCGGCACAGTGTTGCATGTTTCCATGGCAGATTGTCATTCTGAGCAAAGCGAAGAATCTGTTTTTGTAACTTGTGGAGCAGGCGTCGTTTTCGATGACTTCTGCGCTTGGGCTGCGGAGGAGGGCCTTTGGGGTCCGGAGAATCTGTCGCTCATACCGGGAGAAGTGGGGGCATCGGCCGTGCAGAATATTGGCGCATACGGTGTGGAGGCTAAGGACATCATTGCAGAAATCCGGGCCTGGGACCGCCTCGAAGGCCGATTTGTGACCATTGACCCAGCCGACTGCGCTTACGGTTACCGCACTTCAAAATTCAAAACGGAGTGGAAAGGCCGCTATATTATCACGGCTGTTACCTACCGCCTAAGCTATATCCCCCAGCCCAAACTGGACTACGGCGGTGTCCGAAAGGCGCTGGAAGCGAGAGGAGTAGCGGTGGGGGCTCCGGGGGACTCCGTTCGCTTCGCTCTCTCCGGCCCCTCCCACTGTCCGGCTCGTCCGCAGAGCGAACGGCCAGCCAGCGGGCCCCTCCCCCTATACTCGTCCGGGGGTGGACAAGCCCCCGGAGCCCCCACCGCTACTCCTCTGACCCCGCAGCTCATCCGGAATACCATCATTGACATCCGGAACCAGAAGCTGCCGGATCCGGAGGAGATTGGCAGTGCCGGGAGCTTTTTCTGCAATCCGGTAATCTCCAAGGAGCATTTCCAGCGCATTGTGGCCATTGCACAGGAGGAAAACGGGCCGGACTATCAGGTGCCGCATTTTGAGGTGGGAGACCAGATTAAGGTGCCTGCTGCCTGGATGATTGACCAGTGCGGTTTCAAAGGCGCCGTGAACGGTGGCGCGCAGGTGTATCCCAAGCAGCCGCTGGTCATCGTGAACGCCAGCGGGAGCGCTACGCCGGAGGAGATCATCGGCCTGGAAAAGCGTGTAATTGACACCATTGCCGCCAAATACGGCATTACCCTCCATCCGGAGGTGGAGCACGTCTAGACTTATGGAACTTCGGGAAGAGATAGGACGCCGAATCCTCCTTCTGGACGGCGCCATGGGAACCATGATTCAGCGGCAGGCGCCGCCGGAGAGTGATTGGCATGGCAACCCGGAGATGCTCAACCTTTCCCGTCCGGAGCTCATCCGGAGCATCCACCGCGCATACATAGACGCCGGGGCCGATATAATAGAGACCAATTCCTTCAGTGCCAACGCCATCTCCCAGGCCGAATTCGGCTGTGCCCAAAAGGCCGGGACCATGGCCCGGGAAGCCGCCCGGATAGCCCGGGAAGCGGCCGATGATGCGCCCCGCAAAGTTTGGGTGGCCGGCAGTGTGGGCCCCACCACGCATTCCCTGAGCCTGGCCTCCGATGTGGACAGAAGCGCTTGGCGTCCATACAGTTTCGACGATTTCGCCGCGGCTTTCCGGGAGCAGATAGCAGGCCTGGTGGAAGGCGGCGTGGACTGCCTCCTGCTGGAAACCGGCTTTGACGCCCTCAACACCAAAGCCATGCTTTACGCCGCCGCGGAGTGGGACATTCCCGTGATGATATCGGCCACATCGGCCGACCGCAGCGGCAGAACCCTTACCGGCCAAACCCTGGAGGCCTATTTCACGGCCGTTCGGCGGGATAACTTGCTGGCCTTCGGGATCAACTGCTCGCTGGGGCCCAAGGACATGCGTCCGCTGCTGGAAGAGGTGGCCCGCTTTGCCGATGTCCCCGTCCTCTGCTACCCCAATGCCGGCCTTCCGGACGAGATGGGCCGCTACACCCTGGGCCCGGAGGAAATGGCCGATGCCATGGAGCCGATGCTACCGCATGTGAACATCATTGGCGGCTGTTGCGGAACTACGCCGGAACACATCCGGGCTTTGGCCGCACTGATTGAAAACCGCCTGCCCCGTCCGCTTCCGAAAAAGGAGAAACGCCTCAAAGTGAGCGGGTTGGAAGCCGTGACGGTGGATCCGGAAAACAACTTCACCAACATTGGCGAACGCACCAACGTGGCCGGTTCCCGCAAGTTTGCGCGCCTTATTGCCGGCGGTCAGTACGAGGAAGCCCTGCAGGTGGCGGCGCAGCAGATAGAAGGCGGCGCCGGGGTCATTGACATCAACATGGACGACGCCATGCTGGATGCCCCCAAGGAAATGGAAACCTTCCTCCGGTACATCTCCGGAGACCCTGCGGTGGCCCGGGCGGCCGTCATGATAGATTCCTCTCATTGGGAAGCAGTGCTCTCCGGCCTAAAAAACGCCCAGGGCAAGTGTATCGTGAACTCCATCTCCCTCAAGGAAGGGGCCGATGCGTTCGTGAAGAAAGCTTTGGAAATCAAGCGCCTGGGTGCCGCCATGGTGGTGATGGCCTTTGACGAGGAAGGCCAGGCCACCACCTTCAAAAGAAAGACGGAAATCTGCGCCCGCAGTTACAAACTCCTCACGGAGGCGGGTATTGAGCCAAAAGATATCATCTTTGACTGCAATGTGCTGTCGGTGGGTACCGGCATTGCCGAACATGCCCGCTACGGCATAGATTTCATAGACGCCGTGCGCTGGATTAAGGCCAACCTGTCCGGCTGCTATACCTCCGGCGGCATCTCCAACCTGTCCTTTGCCTTCCGCGGCAACAATCCTGTCCGGGAAGCCATGCATGCTGTTTTCCTGTATCATGCCGTGCAGGCGGGGCTGGACATGGGCATTGTGAACCCGGGCCTGCTGCTGCCTTATGATGCGGTGGAACCGGCTCTGCGCCAGGCGGTTGAAGATGTAATCCTGTGCAAGGACCCCGGTGCCACGGAGCGCTTGCTGGAGCTGGCCGCCAAGGTTACGGCCGATGCCGCCGGCGAAAAGACGGTGACCCAGGCCCCGGACGCCACCCCGGCCGAAAAGATATCGGCCTGCCTGCTGCAGGGACGCAGCGAAGGCCTGGCCGAAGCGGTGCTGCAGGAACTGGAATCCCTGGGCAGCGCCGTGAAAGTGATTGAGGGTCCGCTCATGAGCGCCATGGAAGAAGTGGGACGGCTCTTCGGGGAAGGCAAGATGTTTCTGCCGCAAGTGGTCAAGAGCGCCAAGGTAATGAGGGAAGCCGTAAGCGTGCTGGAACCTCATTTCAAGGCCGAGGAAAACACCGCCGGCAAGCCCAGGGTGGTGATGGCCACGGTAAAAGGCGACGTACACGACATAGGGAAAAACATCACCGGAATAGTACTGGGCTGCAACGGCTTTGACGTGACGGACCTGGGGGTGATGGTGGACAAGGAAACCATCCTGGAAGCGGCCGAAAGGGAAGGCGCCTTCGCCATAGCCGTAAGCGGACTCATTACGCCCAGCCTGTTCCAGATGGAAGAGCTTTGCCGGGAAATGGCCCGCCGGGGACTTTCCACGCCGCTTTTTGTGGGCGGAGCCACCACATCGGCCCTTCATACCGCCGTGAAGCTGGCGCCGCTGTATGGGCACGTTTTCCATGGGAGCGACGCATCTGTATCGGCCGTCCTCCTAAAGCGCTACCTTTCCAATCCGGAGGCTTTTGAGGCGCAGCAGCATGAGGC
>JAIKYL010000030.1 GCA_024683255.1 Bacteroidales bacterium
TGCTGGTTTTGGAATTCAAAAAGCAGCGCAGCCGGGAGCGGGCCGATGCCATGATGGACCGCTGTATCGGCATCCTGAAGGAAAAGGGTCTCTGGAGCCCTTCCCGCGTAATGTTCATCTCTTTTGATTATGAGGCATGCAAACGTATAGCCCATCTGGTTCCGGGATTTACGGTCCAGTATCTGGATGGGGATAAAACCCCCGAAGAGGTCCATGCCGATGGCATCAACGGGATAGATTACCACTATTCCGTATTCCGGGAGCATCCGGACTGGGTGGCCCGGGCCCACAAGCTGGGCATGAACGTGAACGCCTGGACCGTGGACCGGAAAGATGATATGCAGTATCTGATCGGCCTGGGGGTGGACTGCATCACCACCAACAAGCCCATGGAGCTGCGGGCGCTGCTTGGGCAATAAAAAAAACACCGGCCGGTCCTCATGGGCTGGCCGATGTTATAATGATAAGGTGTTAAAGGCTTACTGCTCTTCCTGGAGACGAAGCTTCTGAACGTAGATAGCCTTCTGCAGAGCCATGCGCTTCTTCACGGAAGGCTTTTCAAAGTTCTTACGGGAACGCATCTCGCGAACGGCGCCGGTCTTTTCGAACTTGCGCTTGAATTTCTTAAGGGCTCTCTCGATGTTTTCGCCTTCTTTGATGGGAACGATGATCATGCTTTTACACCTCCTTTTTTCTAAATTGGGGTGCAAAGATAGGTAATAATTCCCGTCCCTCCAAATTTAATTTACATTAAGCACCAAATCAAAGGTTTCGGTGCTCCCGTCGGTATAGTGCACTACGGCGGTGACCGTGTGGGTTCCGGCGGTGAGCGATACGCTCTTTGCTCCGCTTATTTCTTTCCCGTCATAGTACCACTCCGAGGAGGAGACGGAAAGGCCCTCCGGCAGTTCCATCTGCAGCTGGAACGCGTCTCCGGTGGTGTAATTTCCCTTTCCGGGATCGGCAATGGCGGGGATGCCCATCTGGGCGAAGGAGAGGGGCTTATCCTCCCCGGAGGGAATGATGGAAGCCTTCATAACCAAGGCATAGCCCTCTTCATCCAATGATTCCCATTTGCTGGAATCCAGGCTGAAATCCGACACATAGGCGTTGGTGCTACCCGCGGCAATGGGGAAGAGAAAGCCGTAGTATTCGTCGTAATCCACTTTGGCATCCTGGATTGCATACCCCACATAAAGGTCTTTTCCCGGAGGGAAATGGTTCACAACATCACTCAAATCCACCGTCCGCAGCATCCCCAGGTCGTCTTCGGGAATGTCAGGTAACTTGTAGGTAAGAACCCGGTCCTTCCCGGAGTCTATCACAATGTAATAGGCGGAAGCCGGCCAGTAAGGCAAGAAACTGACATTGGTCACTTCACCCCCTTCGGCCGGCAGTTGGCCTGCCGGAATCCGGATGGAAGCCATAAGAGACGCAGATTCACCGTCCCCGCAAAGGTAAAGATTGGAATCCTCGTCATAATATTGGAATAGGGTTTGGCCCACATAGGAGAGCGTGATGCTGATGGACGTGGGACCGCGTTTACTCAATTTGACGTCCGTTCCATAGGGGTTATAGCCTTCCAGGGATGCGGTAAGGTGGCAGGACGCCTCGTCGAACCCTTCCAGGGCAATCTCAAAGCAACCGTCCTTATCTGTGTATGCGCTGAATTCCTGGGTTCTCCTGGCAATCCTTAACGGGATTTGCATGGACGTGCCAGACTGGGCGTTTACCTTTGTGACCATTATATGGACACCGGAAAGGGCCTTCCCGCCCGGGTTGACAATCTTGCCCCGTATGCTGCGCGTGTTGTCTACCGTGGCGGAAATACTCACTTTTCCGTCGGCATAGCTTATACTGCTGAGCGAGACTCCGCAGGAGTTGCCATCCCAGTCCTTTGGAGAAAAACTTTTTACGTTTGAAGCGCCGGGGAACACCCATCGGGAAAGCGATCCTTTGTAATTGAAGTTGTTAGGATCTGCGGCGGGAACTACATAGAAACAGGGATGATTTCCGTAGGCGTTGATGGCATTGGAATACCGCCAATTGTTCCAAAGGTCATAGGCGGTGGTGTTTCCAACGCGGTGGTCCATGGATTTGTCGGCATGATATATCAGCATTCCCTCAGGAAGATATGCGTCCCAGCCGCTGGCGTCCCGGCATTCGTACAGGTAATATTCCCCTTCCACGCTGCTATAGCTTATGTAAGCCACGTTATTCTGGATGGCGGGAAAAGAAACCGTTCCGCTGGTAAGATCCAGCACCTCTTCTTCTGCCATCCAGCCAAGCATGATGCGTTCCTCGGCATTGAGATACGGCGGCGTGCGGCTCTCGTTCAGGTAGCACCCTCCGTCCATGAGGGAGAAAGAGGTCAGGCCCTTGCACTCGCCGTTCTTTTCATAATCCGTGTCATAGAAGTCCGGAAGGCCCAGGGAGTGGGAGAATTCATGGCATGTGGGGCCGATACCACATTGTTTTGTGCCTTGGGTGCCTTTGAGCTCTGCCGTGCAGAAGTAATTCCCCAGCCTTTTTCCGTTGAACCTGGTGTTTCTGGCTTCGTCGCTGGATGAAGCCTGCACGGTATACTGGTGAGGCCAGATGGTGTTAGTAGAGGCGCCTTCGGCCTCACTGTAACCGGCATAATAGAAAAGGGTCATGTCCACAAAACCGTCCCCGTCGGCGTCGTAGATGGAGAAATCCACCTGATCGGCCAGAATTACGCAGGCATCGTACAGAGCCAGTTCCGGCCGAATGTCCGTGCCTTGACCGCTTCTGTTTTTCCCGTAGTACGCCATCTCATTAGGCAGCATCACAGGCCCGTAAACGTCAAATATGGGCTGGAACCGTCCGTGGGAATTGTCCATGAAGTAGTCTTGCACGGATCCCGTGCCTTCATTCCCGCTGTAGCCAGGCTGGTTGAGCATGGCCGAAAAACTGTCGGCAGGATTTTCAACGGAAAAATTCTTGTCCGGGAATTCCACCAGGAATACCGGGATGTGCCGGCTTCCCTGGGTCATGGAAACGTTGGAACGGCTCCGGGTGTGAAGAATCTGGAGTCGCTGCTCGCCCACCGTCTGCCGGCGCAGCCTTGCGGCTTCCCGGCTGGCTTCACTGATCTGGGACGGACGCCAAAAGCCATTCTCGTCCAATTCCACCACCCGCTGGGTTCCGTAAAGGGTAGTCCAGTTGAAGAATTCGTCTCCGTGACGCTCCAGCGTAACCACGCTGCCATCCGGCTGGGTATACTGGAAGGGGCCGGGTTTAGCCGGAACGGCACCTGCGGCCAATGAAATGAAGAGGGCGGCGAATGCGCTAAGTAAGTGTCTGATTCTCATAGTTCTGCCCTCCCATTAAAAGTTGATGATAAAAAAGGTCTGGTCATTTACCTTGAACCATCCCAGTCCGTCTTTGGTATAAATGAGGCTGGCCGGATAATCATTATCCAGCAGGGTCTTGTCCCTTGATTGAAGCAGAGCGTGAAGATTGCACGAGGCTTCCTCCCGGATGCCGGAGAGGGTGGCCACCGACAGACTTTGGGCATTCAGGAGCCGGTATCGCAGGCTGCCGTCCGCCTCTTTCTTGCGGGAATTCTGGTTCCAGCCATCGGCGCCCAGCACATAGTTCATGCCGTCCAGGCCATACAGGCCGGGTTTGGTGTTCTTAAGGATGGGATCCTTCCCGCCCTGAGAAACTGTGACCGTGAGTGAAGCGTCCGGATGGCCGCTGCTCGTGAAGCTGATGGTACCGGTGCGGGCCTCTGGATCTTCGTTTTCTTCCAAGAGGAAGGTTTCCTCCTTCTCATAAAGCGGTGCCTTGGTGGTGACGCGTCTGATCCATTTTGCCGGAACGGAAATCTCGTAATCCACATTGTACCGGGTCCGGACCGTGAACTGCCGCCCTTCAAAAGAGTAGGAGAGGTCTGTGTCCCCGGACAGGATCACGTCTTTCTGCCCCTGCACAACAGGAATCTCCAGCCGATGGCCGTTAATGGTAACGCAGACGGATCCTTCCCGGCTGCCCACAGCCTCGTTGGGGTCCTTGGCCACCGCAGCCAGCGTGGCATTCCCCGCGGATCCGGAAGGAGTCTTGAGCTCAAACCATTCACCGCCCTGGGTTATCTCCGCCGTCCAGGAGGAGGGAGCCTTGAAGGAGATGGCCGATTCCGCCGTTCCGCTAAGTTGAAGGGAACGGGGCTGGAAAAACGCCTTGAGGCCGTTCTGCGTAATGGTTTTTCTATACTCTCCTTTTCCGGCTTTCAGGATAAGGGTATTCTTTCTGGACTCTTCGGCCGTATTCACGCCCACCCTGAAAACGAGGGTTCCGCCGGCCTTTTTTGTAACAGTCTGGATTTCCACCTCGCCCCAGGTGGGATCCTCCAGTTCCACGGTCCAGTGTTTAAGGTCGCACTCCACTTTGGCGGAAACTTCCGTATCCAGGGCACCCAGCGTTGCGGTTTCGGGTACAAGGTTCAGCACTTCCGGTATCTTTTCCGACTCATTGCATGCAATGACCGCCAGAGCGGGGAAGAGGAAGTACAGCACACGGAATTTGAATCTTTTCTTCATAGTATCTCAATAAGATTGTACAAAAGTAATAATATTTCTCAAATATATTTGTTACATTTGCAGTAACAAGAATGTTATCCCTCCGCAGAAATCAACATTAAAACCTACCGATATGAAAAAGAAGAAGAATCCCGATGCCTATCCCTGGCAATTTGCTTCCGTAGGCGGCGCCGTGCGTGTCCAGATCCGTAACGGAGAAGACATCCGCCACCTGGGAGAGTTGGACCGCAAGCTCTGGACCGTGCTCAGCTGCCCCGCCGGCGGCCTGGAGTTCGATCCGGCTTCCCTTAAGCACATCGATGCCGACGGTGACGGCAACATCCGCGTGGACGAGGTAATATCCGCCGCCCAGTGGCTCACCCGTGTGATTAAGGATGCCGATACCCTTCTGAAAGGAGAGGACACCATCCCGTTCGATAACTTCAACACGGAGGACCCGGACGGTGCACGGCTCCTGTCATCGGCCAAACAGATCCTTTCCAACCTGAAGCTGGAGAAGGACAGCATTTCGCTCGCGGAGACTTCCGACAACGTGAAAATATTTGCAGAAACCCTTTTCAACGGGGACGGCATCATCACCCCCGCATCGGCCGGTAAGGAGGAAGCGCTGGCCAAGCTCATCACGGACATTGCCGCCTGCGTGGGTTCCGCTACGGACCGCAGCGGGGTTGAAGGCGTAACCACGGACCACGTGGAGGCATTCTACACTGCCTGCGCGGACTATTCCGCCTGGAAGGCCGCCGGTACGCCGGAGGTGTTCCCGTTTGGCGACAAGACCGCCGATGCCCTGGCTTCCGTGGAGGCCCTCAAGGAAAAGGTGGCCGATTATTTCATGCGCTGCAAACTCATCGGCTTTGACGCCGCCACGTCGGAAGCGGTGGACGTTTCCGTGGAGAAGATTGCCGCCATCGAGGGGAACCTGGCCGATGCCTCTTCCAAGATTTCGGACCAGCCGCTGGCCAAGCCTGGCAAAGAAGGCCTGCTGCCGCTCAAGGAAGGCCTGAACCCCGCCTGGAAGGCCGCCGTGGCCGCCATGGCCGCCCTGTGCCTGCCGGAAAAGAAGGCTAGCATTAACGAGGAAGATTGGAATGCCCTGGTGGCCAAATTCGCTCCCTACACCGCCTGGATGGAAGCCAAGAAGGGTGCCGAGGTGGAGCCTCTGGGCCTGGAAGCCGTGGAGACCATCCTCAAGGAAGACCGCAAGGCCGCGCTCCTGGAACTGCTGGAGAAAGACAAGGCCGAGGAAGCCAACGCCCTTAGCATAGAGGAAGTGGACAAGCTGGTGCGCCTGTACAAGGATTTCTATCGTTTCCTCAACAACTATGTGGTCCTCAAGGACTTCTACGATCCGGACTTCAAGGCCATCTTCCAGGCCGGTCGCCTGTATATAGACCAGCGCAGCACGGACCTGTGCGTAAAGGTGGACGGCCCCGCCCCGGAGATCTCCTCCCTCAGCGGCATGTACATCCTTTACTGCGCCTGCTCCAGCGAGAAGCTGGGCAAGTCCTTCAACATTGCCGCCGTGCTCACCGCGGGTGACGTGGACGGCCTCCGGGAAGGCAAGAACGCCGTGTTCTATGACAGGGAGGGCAACGACTATACCGCCAAGGTCACTTCCATCGTGGAGAATCCGCTTAGCCTGCGCCAGGCCTTCTGGGCTCCTTACAAGAAGGCCGCCCGCTGGATCAGCGACAAGGTGGACAGGAACGCCGCCGCCAAGAACGAAAAGTCCATGGGCAGTCTCACCTCCGCGGCCGATAATGCCACGGACGGCAAGGGGGCCGATGCCGCCGCTGCCGTGAAGCCCAGCTTCGACGTGGGCAAGGTGGCCGGCATCACCATCGCCGTGGCCGCGGTCTCCGGTGTCCTGCTGGGCCTGGTTGCCGTTCTCAAGTCCCTCACCTGGTGGCAGTGGCTCATCATCATTGCCGTCATCATGCTCATCATCTCCCTGCCGTCCGTGTTCATCGCCTGGCGGAAACTCCGTCACAGAGACCTGGGCCCGGTGCTTAATGCCAACGGCTGGGCCATGAACGCCGCCTCGCTGGTAAGCGTGAAATTCGGCAAGACCCTCACTTCCCTGGCCGAATATCCCAAGCTCACGGAAGTGGATCCCGAGGCCCGCAGGAAAGCCCGCCGCCGCTGCTTCTGGTGGTCCTTCTTCGGCATGGTGGTGGTCACCTGCCTGGTGCTGTGGCTCCTGAACGTGCTGCTCCCGCTGGGTGAATGCTTCCGCAGCCCGCTGCCCAAATATCGGCCCGAAGAACCGGTGGTGGAAGTGGCCGTTCCCATTGAGGAAGTCCCTGCCATTCCCGTAACGGACGCTGAATAATGGATACTCCTTTCCCTTATTCCCAATATGTGACCGGCAAGAACTTTGTCGGCCGGAAGAATGACGTGACCCTCCTGGGGAACCTCCTTTCCCAGGGGGAGCACGTGGTGATGTACGAACCGCCCAAGACCGGAAAGACTTCGCTGGTGCAGCAGGCCCTGCTGTCCATGCGCATGGCGGGAAAGCCCTTCACGGTGGGGCAGTTATCGGCCCTCAACATCCGTACGCTGGAAGACTTCCTGCTCCGGATGGGCTCTACGGTGGTGCGGATGGTGGCTTCCACCCCGGTGGAATACGCCGCCGTGGTAAAGCAGTATCTCTCCGGTACCCACTTTGTCTTCGACCCTACGGCTTTTGCCGACAGGGACCAGGTGATATCGGCCGGATGGGAGCTGGATGCGGAGGATGTGAAAGCCATGCTCCGTTTCCCTTTCCGCCTGGCAAAGGATAGGGGGGAACGGCTCATCCTCATCATTGACGAATTCCAGTGCGTCCTGTATCAGGACAATCCGGATGCGTTGCTGCGTCCGCTGGACGCCACGCTCCGCGCCGCCCGGGAAGCGGGGGAGAAGCAGTTCTCCTTCATCCTGTCCGGATCGGCCGTGAATGCCATGCGCTCCATCTTCGAGAGCAGCCTCCTTTTCCACCGGCAGGTGGAGCGGGTGCGCCTGTCTCCCGTGGAGGAGAGCGAAATGGCTTCCCACGTGATCCGGGGCTTCCTTTCCGGGGGTAAGGTGCTGGACGCCAACCTCATGGAAGGGGCCTGCCGGCTGTTCCGGGGGCATCTTTGGTATATCAACCATTTCTCCGCCATCTGCGACTCCATGACACGGGGTTACATCATGGAACCCGTGCTGGTGGATGCGCTGGGCGCCCTCATCACCATCCACGAACCCCGTTTCATGGAAATGATGGGCGGCCTCACAACGCACCAGGTGAACATGCTCCGGGCCACGGTGGACGGTGTAACGCGCTTCAGCTCGGCCGAGGTAATCCGCCGCTACGGGCTCAACTCATCGGCCAATGTGAAGCGGGTGAAGGACGCCCTCATGAAGAAGGAGATCCTCCGCTTTGACGAGGCCGATAATCCCGTGATCATAGACCCGCTCTTCGAATACTGGGTAAAGAAATACTTTTTTGAGGTAAAAGAATGAAAAAGAGAATAGCAGTCCTAACCGGCGCGGGCGTGAGCGCCGAAAGCGGTTTTGCCACCTTCCGCGATACGGGTGGCCTCTGGGAGCAGTACGACGTGAACGACGTGGCGTCCATCGAGGGCTGGTACCGGAACCGGAAACTGGTGCTGGATTTTTACAACCAGCGCCGCGCCCAGCTCAAGGAGGCCAAACCCAACGCCGCCCACCTTGCCATTGCCGGCCTGGAGAAGGAGTACGATGTGGACGTAATCACCCAGAATGTGGACAACCTGCACGAAAGGGCCGGTTCCACGCGGGTGCTGCACCTGCACGGGGAACTCACCAAGGTGCGTCCGGAAAACGGCATCTATGACCGGACGGCTTCCGAGGCGGAGGTGATAGACGTGGGTTATCGGCCCGTAGTACTGGGCGACATGGCACCCAACGGCAGCCAGCTCCGGCCGCACATTGTCTTCTTCGGCGAGGCCGTGCCCAACATAGAAAAGGCCATTAACCTGGTGGAGAAGGCCGATATCCTCCTCATCGTGGGCACCTCCCTGCAGGTATATCCCGCCGCCGGGCTGTACCGCTATGCTTCCATCAACACGCCTATCTACGTGATCGATCCCAAGCCAGTGCCCATTTCGGACGCCCGCGTAACGATGATCCAGGACGTGGCCACCAAAGGCATGGAAAAGTTTTTGGAAATGCTTGCAGATTAATCCTCGCTTTCTCGACGGACCTCCACGCCTGCATTATTGGCTAAAAACGTCGGTACAGACGTCACGACCCTGTCGAGGATTGTTTTTTTTTTATTATATTTGCCAAAGCAATACCCTTTGAAAGGGCTATTGAAAATACTTGTTTAGCGTTTGCTATTTATTCGGAACATTCTAAAACCTGGCGGTAATAGATTTCCTACTCCGGATAAGTCAGTGAACGTCTGCGCTTTCGCGTGGGCGTGACTTGTCTGTAGGAATGGTCTCCCGCCAGGTACCAGGAATGTGGGCATGTTCACGTCCACCTTTTTGGTACCCGGCGCTTCCATTTTTCCCGTATAAGTCGCTTTCGCTAATCGGCTTAGCGAAAGCGCAGGATGGACACCCAAATCAAGTCCAAGGAGAGGGTGTCGGCACACGGCGAGGTGTTTACCAACCCCCGCGAAGTGAATGCGATGCTCGACCTTGTGAAATCGGAGACGGAGCGTATCGACTCCCGTTTCCTGGAACCTGCGTGCGGTGACGGCAACTTCCTCATCGAAATCCTAAGACGTAAACTCGCCATCTGTAAAGATCGGGTAAAAGCGAAGCAATACACCCAACTCCAATACGAGCACGATGCCATCTGGGCCATCTCCAGCATCTACGGCATCGAACTCTTGGCCGATAATGCCGCAGCCTGCCGGGAACGCCTTCTGAACTACTTCACGGAGCAATACCAAAGCCTCTTCAAATCAAAATGCAAGGACAACTGCATCGAGGCGGCACGCTACATCCTATCCAAGAATATCATCCATGGCGATGCCCTCACTTATAAGCGTGTGGATAAGCCGGATGAGTGGATCCATATTAGCGAATGGAGCTTTATCGGCTCTGACAAAGTTAACCGCCGGGACTACGAATTCTCCTACCTCGTTGGAGAATACGAAAGCGACGGGCTTTTCTCCGACCTTCCCGCTGAGACCTATGCGCCTGTCCATTTCCTCAAGATAAATGCTGCTGTCTATGGTGAAGAGTAATTACAATCCGGACGTACTCAACTGCATTGCCAACCTGAGTAATGACGAAGTCTTCACGCCGCCGGAACTGGCTAACCGTGTGTTGGATTTGTTGCCTCAGGAACTTTTCCAGAGCCCGGATTCCCGGTTCCTGGATCCATTTACAAAGAGCGGGGTATTCCTCCGAGAAATCGTCAAACGGCTGGACCGTGGACTTGAACAGATGATGCCGGACCGACAGATCCGCATCGACCATATCCTGCACAACCAGATCTTCGGCATTGCCATCACGGAGCTTACTTCCTACCTTTCTCGCCGTTCACTTTATTGCAGCAAGCACGCCGACGGAAAATACAGTGTCTCCCGATTCAATACGGAGAGCGGCAACATCTTGTATGCCAACCGTTCCCACACTTGGGAGAACGGCAAGTGCAAATTCTGCGGCGCATCCCAGCAGGTGTACGACCGCGGCTCTGAGGCAGAGCAATATGCCTATATGTTCATCCACACAGACAATCCCAAACAATTCTTTGGAAATATGAAGTTTGATGTAATCATCGGCAATCCGCCGTATCAATTGAATGATGGCGGAGGAACCGGTTCAAGTGCAACCCCTTTGTATCACAAATTCATTGAACAGGCTCAACGTCTTAAACCCAGATATTTATCAATGATTATTCCTTCCAGATGGTATTCGGGAGGCAAGGGTCTTGATGAATTTCGCGATAAAATGCTTAAGGACAAAGGGATAAGCCATTTGGTAGATTACTTTGACTCTACAGAATGTTTTCCCGGCGTTGATTTGTCAGGTGGCGTTTGCTTTTTTCTTTGGGAGAGAGAGTATAGTGGTCCATGTGAAGTTACAACTATCCGACATGGAAAGAAAACGGTCTTAACTCGCCCGCTTTTGGAGCCTGGATGCGATTCATTTGTCCGTTTCAATGAAGCTGTTTCCATTCTACAAAAGATCAGGAAGAAAGGCTTTAAGAGTTTCGAGATAGGTGTAAGTCCAAGAAAGCCTTTCGGGGATATTCGCCCGG
>JAIKYL010000057.1 GCA_024683255.1 Bacteroidales bacterium
CGGTAAAACAGGTTGAACACGGCAATCTGGTCCTGCTTTCCGCATTCCAGATACGACTTTCCCATAGTGTACTGGTACTTGTCGGAGACATAGGCGGTATTGATGGTATCCATAAACAGAATATTGAATCATACAAAGATAGCGTTTTTCCCGGAAAAAGGATTAACTTTGCTCCCCAAATGGAAGGCCGTACCCCGCATATTCCCCGCCTGCTGGTCCGTTACAGGATCTGGCTGTTTGTCTTCATGACGGCGTCGGCCGTTGCGTGCGCCCTCCTTATCCCGCACATCAACATCAACACCAACATGGTGGTGTACCTTCCGGACAGTTCCCCCATGAAGCAGGGCATGGACCTGCTGGAGGAGCAGCTGCCCGGCCTGGGGCCCCAGATGGAAGAGTTCGGCAGCGTTTTTGCCGATGGGAACGACCTCATGCCCAGCGACCTTCCCAAGGCGCTCAGCATCGGCGTAGCACTGCTCTTTGTGGTGCTCCTGATTATGAGCTCATCGGTGATGGAAGTGCTGCTCTTCATGATAACCGTGGGTTACGCCGTGGTCATCAACATGGGCACCAACGCCCTCCTGCCCAGCGTTTCCATGCTCACCAACAACCTCTCATCAGTGTTGCAGATGGTGCTTTCCATGGACTATTCCATCATCCTGATGAACCGGTTCCGGCAGGAAAAGCTAAAGGGAAAGCTGCCCTTATCGGCCATGGAAGGAGCCGTGGACGGCGCGGCGTCAACCATCCTCAGCAGCGCCTTCACAACAATTGTGAGCCTCCTGATGCTGTGCTTCATCAAGATGAAGATTGGGGCCGATCTGGGCATTGTGCTGGCCAAAGGCGTGGCCATCTCCCTCATCTGCAACTTCACCGTCCTGCCCACCCTTATCCTGTGGGGCGACAAGGGCGTGGAAGCCACCCGGAAAAAGGTTCCCGCCCTGCCGGCAGCCCCCCTGGCGCGCTTCCAGGAGCGTTTCCGCGTGCCCATAGCCATTCTCTTCCTGGCGGTATTCGCAGGCTTCTTCCTACTGCAGCGCCGTACGCCCCTCACCTTCTCCCCCCAGTGGAACAGCACCGCAACGGACGCCCACATACAGGGCAACGCCCTCATGCTGCTTTATGCCAATGAGGAAGAGGATGTAATCCCCACCCTCCTGGACAGCATTGGGACGGATCCCATGGTGCGGCAATGCGTGAGTTATCCCTCGCTGGTAAAACATCCGCTAACCGCAAAGGAGTTAAGCGCCATGGCCGATAGCCTCTCCGAAGGCTCCCCGGAAATCCCGCAGGAACTCCTGCAGCTGGTGTATTACGCCCATTCCCACCCGGAGCGGGACGAGCGTTTCAGCCTGCCGGAGCTGCAGGCAACGGCCGAAGAGCTGACTGCCAAAGGCATGATGCCGGAAGGCCGGTTCAATCCGGAGCAGCTAATGAAGACCCTCTCAAAACCTGCCCCGAAACCTAAACCATCACAGAAGGAGATGGCCGATCAGGTCGGCCATGACGAAAAGAAGGTCGGCCATGACGTCATTCCCGGTCCCTCCCCCGTCATTCCCGGCCCCGACCGGGAAACTCCCGAACAAAATGGGATGGCCGATCAGGTCGGCCATGACGAGGGAAAGGTCGGCCATGACGAGGGAAAGGTCGGCCATGACGAGGTTGCTGAAACTCCGGTAGTCATTCCCGATACGATGGCCGTTATTGCTCCCACGCCCACGGCGCCCTTTACTTACGAGCAGGCCACCAAGGCCTATACCGCCGCAGAAATGGCCGAATTCACCGGCCATGACAACTCCCAGGTGAACACGGTGTACCGCCTGGCGGGCAAGCGGAGAGGGACCATGACGCCCAAGGAGTTTGTGACCTACGTCCAGAAGAACATCCTGAACAAGCGGATCTACGCCGCCCTCATCCCCAAAGGCACGGCCCAGCAGATTGCCGACTTTGAGGCAGCCCTGGACCAGGTAATAGCCGCCGGTCCGGAACCCATTCCGGAGCCCGTCATTCCCGGCCCCGATCCCGTCATTCCCGGCCCGACATCCGTCATTCCCGGCCCCGACCGGGAATCTCATGAAGAAAAGGAGATGGCCGAGCAGGTCGGCCATGACGTCATTCCCGGCCCGACATCCGTCATTCCCGGCCCCGACCGGGAATCTCCCGAACCCGAGCTCACGCCTCAGGAAGTCCTTATGGACATGGCGCTTAGCGGCAACCGCTATCCGGCCTCCGAACTGTACGCGGCCCTTGCCGCCGCCGAGATCCCGGTAAAGCCGGAAGAAATTGACCTGCTGTATCTTTACGCCGGTGCTCAGAAAGGATATGATCCGGAAATGGCCATTGCGCCCGGCACCCTGCTGGACTATCTGGCCGATACCCTCCTGATGAACCCCGCCGTTGCCGGCATGGTTCCGGACAGCACCCGGGCCATGGTCATAGAGGCACGGGAACAGCTGCTCTCGCAAGTGGGCATGCTCCGTGGAAAAGACTATTCCGCCGCTGCTATCCTAAGTGACTACGAGCCGGAATCCGAACCCACCTTTGACTATGTACTGCGCGCCCGGGCAGCGGCCGATGAGGCCCTGGCAAAGCCCCATTACTGGATTGGAGAATCCCAGATGTATAAGGAACTCAAGGACGGCTTCCCGCGGGAAGTGCTTCTGCTGACGCTTCTTACGGCCCTTTCCATCTTCCTCATCGTGGCCCTCACCTTCCGCTCCGTCTTGGTTCCCTTCCCGCTGGTAATGGCTGTGCTGGCCGGCGTATGGGCCAACGTATGGGCCAGCGGACTGGGCGGCAACACCCTGTATTATCTGGCTTATCTGATTGTTCAGGGCATTCTAATGGGCGCCACCATAGACTACTCCATCCTCTTCACGTCATACTATCTCAATGCCCGGAAATCGGCCGACAGGAAAGGGGCGCTGGAGGCGGCCTACAAGGGTTCTTCCCATTCCATCCTCACCTCCGGACTCATCCTGGCCTGTGTGCCTTACGTGATGAAACTGGCCCTGACGGACCCTATGATATCGGCCATCCTAAGCAGCCTGTCCATCGGGGCCGCTGCCATCCTTATTATCATTCTGTTTTTGCTGCCCGGCGTTCTGGCCGCAATAGATCCTATCCTCCGAAAACGTTAATCCAGATCGTCCGGCTCCGTGACAGCCGTACCGGTTCCCATAAGATAGGTTTTCATGAATTCGTTGATGTCTCCGTCCAGGACGGCCTGCGTATCGGCCGTGCTGCAGCCGGTGCGGAGATCCTTCACCAGCTTGTACGGATGAAGCACGTAATTACGGATTTGGGAGCCCCACTCAATGCGCTTTTTCTGGCCCTCCAGTTCGGCCTGTTTCTCCTGGCGTTTCTTGAGCTCAATGTCGTAGAGACGGGATTTCAGGATTAACAAAGCGCGCTGCCGATTATCCTGCTGGGAACGGGTTTCCGTGTTCTCCACCATGATGCCGGAAGGCAGGTGCCGCACCCGGACGCCGGTTTCCACCTTGTTCACGTTCTGGCCGCCGTGGCCACCGCTTCGGAAGGTGTCCCATTCCAGGTCCGAAGGATTTATTTCAATGTTGATGGAATCGTCCACCAGCGGATACACAAACACGCTGGAGAAGGTGGTCTGACGCTTTCCCTGGGCGTTGAAGGGGGAGATTCTCACCAGCCGGTGCACGCCGTTTTCGGCCTTAAGATAGCCATAGGCATAATCCCCTTCCACCTCTATGGTGCAGCTCTTGATGCCGGCCTCTTCCCCTTCCAGGAGAGAGGTCACGGTGTATTTGTAGCCGTTGCGCTCACACCAGCGGGTGTACATGCGCATGAGCATGGCGCTCCAGTCGTTGGCTTCCGTGCCACCGGCGCCGGAATTGATGGTAAGGACCGCGCCCAGGTTGTCTCCTTCGTTCCCCAGCATATTCCTGAGCTCCAGCGCCTCCACGGCCTCCACAGCCGCGGTATAGGCTTCTTCAAGTTCTTTGGTCTCAGGCGTCTCCACCGCTTCGTCCTCACTGCCGGAAAGACTGTCCTTGGCAAAGTCGTAGAGCACTTCCAGATCATCGGCCTGGCTGCGGGCCTTGTCAAAATCCGTTACCCAGGACTTGATGCCGGAGAGCTTCTTGAGGAACGCCTCCGCCGCCTTGGGGTCTCCCCAGAAGTCCGGCGCCAGCGTCTCCTGCGTCTTGGCCGCCACGTCTTTCCGCTTCCCGGCAATGTCCAGGCAGCTATCCAGGTTCTTCACCCGCTCCTGCAGGTCCTTTATCTGTTCCAGCGTAATCATGGGTACAAAGATAGCACTTTTTTCCGGTCCTTTATCAGTGGATCAGGTTCAGGAACAGCGTCACCACCCCCGTATTGATAAGGTCCACGAACATGGCCCCGATGATGGGCACTATAATGAAGGGATTCACCGCATAACGGTACTTGTAGCACACGGCCGACATATTGGCCATGGCATTGGGCGTAGCTCCCAGGCCGAAACCGCAGAGGCCGCTCACCAGCACGGCGCTGTCGTAGTTCCTCCCCAGCAGCGGGAAGGCCACAAAAGTGCCGTAAAGGGCCATGAAAGCCACCTGCGCCAGGAGGATGAGCGTAAGGGGAAGCGCCAGCGAAGCCAGCTCCCAGAGCCGCAGGCTGGCCATGGCCATCCCCAGGAAAAGCTGCAGGCAGATATCGCCGATGGACACCACCTCCCCGATGCTGAGCTCCTTCTCCCACTTGGGCGAAAGGCCGAAAA
Source organism: Bacteroidales bacterium (assembly GCA_024683255.1). Next base: position 4,736 of record JAIKYL010000057.1, read on the forward strand.
GATTCCGCATGGCACAGGCGGTAAGGAGCGCGCCGAAGTAAGTGGGGAAGGTAATGCCGGTGAGCGCCAGAAGCTTGCTGAGGCCCGATCCCAGGGCCATGGCGATGACCAGCACGCAGGCGCCACGAAGGTACTCCCGGAAGGTTCCGGGGGTCTTTTGATGGGATTCCGTTGTTTCCACGCTGGTCATTACATCGGCCGATGAAGACTGCTCACTGAGCCTGTGCCGCCGGATGAGCATCTCCCCCAGCGGACCGCCCAGCAGGGATCCCGCCACCAGGCCGAAGGTGGCCGCCGCCATGGTGATGGACGAGGCGCCCGTGAGTCCCAGCTCCTCCAAAAGCGGAGAGAAGCCGCCGGAAGTGCCGTGGCCGCCGCTCATGGGGATGGAACCGGCCGCCATGCCAAAGAGCGCATCCAGGCCCAGTCCCCTGGCAATCCCCACGGAAATGAGGTTTTGAGCCACTATGAGCACCGCCACCAGCCCCACCATCACCAGCAGGGGCCGTCCCCCTTTCCGAAGCACCTTCATGTTGGACTGGAAGCCCACGGAAGTGAAAAAGAGCATCATGCAGAGGTCCTTCACCGTTCCGTCAAAGCGGCATTCCACCCCGGAAACACTGTACAGCAGCAGGGTAAGGAGGGAGACGATCAGGCCGCCGGAAACGGGTGCAGGAATGCAGAAACGCTTGAGGAAAGGGACCTTCCGGGTAAAGAATACCCCCAGGAGGAGGGCCAGTACGCCCACTCCCGCGCTTGCATACATATCCAGGCTGAGCACCATAATACAAATATAGGCATTATTGCCCAAAAATGACTATATTTGCGTAGTTATGGCAAGTATCGGCATATTCGATTCAGGTGCGGGCGGCCTGTCCGTGTACAGGGAGCTGGTAAAAGTGCTCCCCCGGGAACGCTATCTCTATTTCTCGGACAATGCGCACTGCCCATACGGGGAAAAGACCGCCGCGTACATCCAGGAGCGGGGCCGAACCATCACGGAGATCCTGCTGGGTCTGGGGGCCGATATCATTGTGGTGGCCTGCAACACCGCCACCGCCGCCGCCATCGCCACGCTCAGGGCCGAATACCCGGCGGTGCCCTTCATCGGCATGGAGCCTGCGGTTAAGCCCGCCGCGCTGGGAACCCGGAGCGGCGTAATTGGCGTCCTGGCCACCGCCGGCACCCTCAAAGGCTCCAAATACCTCAACACCAGGGGCCTGTACCAGGACAACGTGAAGATAGTGGAACACGTGGGTCAAGGCTTCGTGGAACTGGTGGAAAACGGCATCCTGGACGGACCGGAGGCCGAAGCCACAGTACGCGCCTCCCTCCAGCCGCTGCTGGATGCCGGGGCCGATACCATCGTTCTGGGCTGCACCCATTATCCTTTCCTGCAGCCGCTCATAGAGCGTCTGGCAGGATCGGAGGTGAAGGTCATAGACCCCGCACCGGCCGTGGCCCGGCAAACGGTCCGCATCTTGCAAGAAAGGGGTATCCCCACCGGCGAGGGGCCCTTCTCCGTGGACTTGTACTTCTCCGGAGAACCGGATTCGCTGGAACGCATTTTCAAACTGGTCAAGTAGTATGAAAAGATTCATCATCATAATGTGGGCTCTCTTTGGGAGCCTTTTCCTGCAGGCGCAGGTAATTCCCGGCATTGAAGTACTGGAACAAAACGGATTTGAGGAGCTCCTTGGCAAGCGCGTGGGCCTGGTCACCAACCCCAGCGGTGTGGACAGGCAGCTCCGCTCCACCATAGACATCCTCTTTGAAGCGCCCCAGGTGAATCTGGTGGCTCTCTACGGCCCGGAACACGGCGTACGCGGGGATGCATACGCCGGAGACCTCGTGGAAAGCACCAAGGATCCCAAGACCGGCCTTCCGGTATACTCCCTCTACGGCCCCACCCGGGAACCTACGCAGAAGATGCTGGAAGGCGTGGACATCATGGTGTACGACATCCAGGATGTGGGCACCCGCAGCTATACCTTCATCTCCACCCTGGGCCTGGTGATGCGCGCCTGCGCCAAGGCCGATATTGAAGTCCTGGTCCTGGACCGTCCCAATCCCCTGGGCGGCCTCAAGGTGGAAGGCCCTTATGTAGAGGAGAACTTCCATTCCTTCGTGAGCGAATTCCGCATCCCTTATGTATACGGCCTCACCGTGGGCGAACTGGCCGGCCTCATCAACGAGGAAGGCCTCAACCGCGGACAGAACGGCAAGGAAGCGCACCTTAAGTGCAAGCTCAATGTGATTCCCATGCGGGGCTGGCGCCGCTGGATGCAGTACCGGGACACCGGCCTGCCGTGGATCCTGCCCTCCCCCAATATTCCCTCGGAGGCATCGGCCCTGGGTTATCCCTGCGCCGGCATCTGCGGGGAAATCGGCCATCTGAACATCGGCGTGGGCTATACCATCCCCTTCCAGACCTTCGCCGCCACCTGGATAGATGCCGATAAGCTCAAGGAGCGCCTGGACAGCTACAACATCCCCGGCACGGCCTTCCGCACCATTCACTATAAACCCATCTCCGGAAGCCTCTCCGGAAAGCTGGTCCACGGGGTGCAATTCTTCTTCCCGGACTATGAAAAGGCCACAATTACGCTCACGCAGTTTTACGTAATGCAGGCCGTCCAGGAGCTGTTTCCGGGCCATAATCCCTTCCCGCTCAAGAGCACCAGAATGCTGGATATCGTTTGTGGTACGGATTATGTAAGGACTACTTTCGGAAAGCGTTTAAAAGTCTCAGACATCGTTGATTTTTGGAACAAGGACACAGAGGATTTCAAGACGGTTTCCAGCAAGTACTACTTATACCAATAACTTTTAAAACTCAGATGCTATGAAAAGGTTTATGACATTTGCCGCCTCTCTGGTAATGGCCATCGCCATGCTCACAGCACCCGATATGCTGGCCCAGAGCCGCTCCCGTGGGACGGGCGGCAGCAGCACCCGCTCTTCCCAGAGCACTTCGTCTTCTTCCCGGAGCTCCGGTAGCTCCGCCACCCGTTCTTCCGGTTCTTCTTCCGGCAGCAGCGCAACCCGCTCCTCCGGGTCCTCCTCCGGCGCATCCCGGTCTTCCGGTGCCGTCCAGCAGGACAACAGAAACCGCAGCAACGGATCCAGCGCAACCCGGTCTTCCGGCAGTTCCGCTTCCCGGTCTTCCGGCAGCTCCGCCACCCGGTCCTCCGGTTCTTCCTCCGGCAGCAACCGTTCTTCCGGTGCCGTCCAGCAGGATAACCGCAACCGCAGCACCGGCAGCAGCAGCTCCACCCGGTCTTCCGGCAGCAGCAGCTCCACCCGGTCTTCCGGCAGCAGCTCCTCCACCCGGTCTTCCGGCAGCACCAGCGGCAATGCTAGCCGTGGTAACGGCAGCAACACCCGCTCTTCCGGAAGCTCCAGCGCAACCCGTTCCACCGGCAGCGGCACCCGTTCCTCCGGCTCCGCAGCCCAGCAGGACAACCGCAGCTCCGGCACCCGCAGCGGTTCCTCCGCAGCAACCGGTGGCAACGTACGCGCCACCAATGTAGACCGTGGAGGCCTCTCCGCCACCAATGGCAACAACCAGGCTGCCCAGCAGCAGAAAGAGCCTTATCGCGACAACGGTTTCAACTACCGTTACAACGACGAGTTCCGCGTGGACGACCATCACGAGATGTACCGTGTGGCTCCTCACATGCGTGATCCGCTGGCCTGGGACCGTCCGGGTTCCTTCTGGGGAGACCATCCTCACTACTACGGATACCGGATCCACACCCTGCCTCCGCACTGGCGCCGCATCACCCACTGGGGTATCGACTACTATTACTACAACGGCATTTACTATCGTCCTTATGGCGGTTCTTATGTAATCTGCCGTCCTCCTTTCGGAACCCCGCTGGAGCATGCCATCGAGAGGGCCATCCTCAGAGCAGTCCGCTTCGCCTACTACTGCGATACCTATCGCACCTACAATACGGTCTTTGACAACTACAACGTGATTGCCCGGCAAAACCTGATCATCGCCCAGAACAACGCCCGCATCGCGGCCCAGAACGCCAATTACGCGATTAACGCCAACAGGGCGCTCTCCGCCTACGAACTGGCCAATATGCTGGGTCTGGTCCAGAGCTTTGCCTATGCAAACTCCGAGTACTTCTACCAGGACGGTGTGTTCTACTCCATCAATGCCTCCGGTTCCTATACCACCATCGTTCCTCCGGCCGGTGCCCTGGTCACCTCCCTCCCGGACGACTATGTGGTCATTGTAATGAACGGCATTGAGTACTACCTGGTGGACAACACCGTATACCGCACCACCGTTTTCGAGGGCGAGCCCTTCCTGGAGGTGCTGGGACAGATGTACGGCAGTCTGTACAATCAGTACAACATCTACCGTTAATCAACAAGTTTTTCATTAAGCGCAGGGTGCAAGAGATTGCACCCTGTTTTTATTTGCGGCCGAAGGTTTCCGGGAGGCCGCGGCGGGCGATGAGGACCGCGACGGCGGTGCCCAGCCCGCAGAGAAGCACCAGGCCGAAGTACCAGGGATAGCCCATGGCTTCCTGAAGCATACCGGCCACCAGGCCCGGCAGCATCATGGAAGCGGCCATGAAGGCGGTGCAGAGGGAATAATGGGAGGTCTTGAATTCCCCTTCGGACACATAGATCATATACAGGGAATAGGCCGTGAAACCGAAGCCATAGCCGAACTGCTCAATGAAGACGCAGATGCCCACCACCCACAGCGGAACCGTCTGGACCAGCGCCATATAAAGGTACACTACGCAAGGCAGGGCCAGCGAGGCGGCCATGATCCAAAGGGAGCGCTTGAGCCCGTGCCGGGAGATGAAAACGCCGCCCAGGATGCCGCCCAGGACAATTCCCACAACGCCCACCGTATTGTTGATGAGTCCGAAATCCACGGTAGAAAGACCCATGCCGCCCTCGGAAACCGGATCCACCAGGAAGGCCGGCAGGAGCTTGAGGGCAAAGGCTTCCGGCAGGCGATACAGCAGCATGAAGGCAATGCCTGCCCAGGCCAGGGGCTTCCGGAAGAAGGTGGCGAAGGTGCGGCCGAATTCCTTGAAGACGGCGGCGAAAGAGTGACTGGTGCGGGGGGCATCGGCCGATGGTTTGGGCAGGGCCCAGAGGTTGTAGAGCGTGATCACCGTCCACACAACGGCTGTTGCCAGGAGGGTCAGGCGCCAGGCCCGGGGAATGTCTCCGCGGCCTTCCAGCACGCCCGCAAGCACCACCAGCGCTCCCTGTACAAAGAGGTTGGCAATGCGGTAGAACGTGCTCCGGATGCCCACGAAGAAGGACTGCTCCCCTTCCGAAAGTCCCAGCATATAGAAACCGTCGGCCGCAATGTCGTGTGTGGCCGATGCGAATGCCGTAATCCAGAACAGCACCAGCGAAGCCGAGAACAGCGAGACTTCACTGCCGGTGGTACGGGGCAGCGAAAAGGCCAGGCCGGCGAACAAAGCGCACATGACCAGCTGCATGGCCAGCACCCACCAGCGCTTGGTCCTGAGGATGTCCACGAAGGGGCTCCAGAACGGCTTGATGAGCCAGGGAAGGTACAGCAGGCTGGTGTAGAGAGCCATATCGGCATTCCCCATTCCCATCTTCTTGAACAGGATCACGGAGATGTTGTTTACCACAAAGTACGGGATGCCTTCCGCAAAATAGAGGGTGGGAACCCAGAGCCAGGGAGAACGGGTTTTCATAGGGTGGTGCCAGGATAATAGAAC
>JAIKYL010000073.1 GCA_024683255.1 Bacteroidales bacterium
GGCGCTCCAGTCCGTGGTGAACAATTTCCCGTCGGCCATGCTGTCGGAAGAGCTGGAAGCCCATTTCTGCACGGCTCCGTCCACGCTGAAAAAGTACGCGGTGGTAGCCGTGGGACCGGGCCTGGGAAGGGACGCCGGCACCATGAACGCCCTCATGGACCTGCTTTCCATCGCCTATGAGGAGAAGGTCCCCATGGTATTGGATGCCGATGCCCTCACCGTCCTCTCCGTAATCCCGGACTGGCACGAGCTGCTTCCGGAAGGGTCCATCCTCACCCCCCACATGGGAGAGCTTCGCCGACTCCTGCCGCATACCAGCGAAGAGAACCGCGTGGCCCTGGCACGGGAGCTCTGCCTCTATGCCGGCTGTACGCTGGTAATGAAGGGTTTCCACACCCGGGTGTTTACGCGCGACGGTGACTGCCTGGTGAACCAGACGGGCGGCCCGGGCCTGGCCAAAGGCGGCAGCGGAGATGTCCTTACAGGCCTTATCGGCGGGCTTTTGGCAAGAGGCTATTCGCCGGAGGATGCGGCGGCCCTGGGCGTCTGGATCCACGGTTATGCCGGAGACTGCCTGTCCCGCGAACGCTCGGAGGAAGGTTTCTCCAGCCGGGACCTCATAGATTACTTGTGGAAGGGCTTCTATCTGTTATATAAGGAATAATCTGTATGGAACGGAAGGTATCATTGTGGCAGATCTTCGCCGTGTTCGCCAAGATCGGGGCGTTCACCATTGGCGGAGGCTATGCCATGATCCCCATCATCCAGGCCGAGATGAGCAAGCGGGGATGGATTTCCGACGAGGACCTTCCGGATATCGTGGCGCTGTCCCAAAGCGCTCCCGGCGTTCTGGCGGTGAATATTTCCATCTTCGCGGGGCACAGGCTCCGGGGCGTTAAAGGCAGTATCGCCGCCACCCTGGGCAGCATCCTGCCTTCCTTCTGCATTATCCTGGCCATCGCCATCTTCTTCACCGCGTTCAAGGACAACCCCTGGGTGGAAAAGGCTTTCAAGGGCATCCGCCCGGTGGTCATCTCCCTTATTGCCGTGCCCATGGTGAACATGGCCAGGAAGTCCTGCAAGACTTGGTGGGCCTGGCTCCTGGCCGTGGCGGCGCTGGTGCTGGTGGCGTTCCTTAACGTTTCACCCATCTACATTATCCTGTGCGTACTGGTGCTGGGGTTCAGCTTCACTTACCATAGGATGAAGAGAGATTCTTCGCTGCGCTCAGAATGACAACATTATATCTCATACTGCAGCTGGCTTGGACGTTCTTTGTGATTGGGGCGTTCACCATCGGCGGAGGCTATGCCATGCTGTCGCTAATCCAGAACCAGGTAGTGGTGGAGCATCCCTGGATATCGGAGGGCACGTTTACGGATATTGTGGCGGTTTCCCAGATGACGCCGGGGCCCATCGGCATCAACAGCGCCACGTATGTGGGCTACGACGTGCTTTTCAACGCTACGGGAAGCCACCTCCTGGGCATCTGCGGATCGGCCACGGCCACCCTGGCGCTGATGCTGCCCTCGTTCATCATCATGCTCCTTATCGTGCGCTTCTATATGAAGTTCCGCTCCAGCAGGCTGTACACCGGCACTATGTCCTGGCTCAAGCCCGCGGTGGTGGGCCTGATCGGCGCGGCGGCGGTCATACTGATTGTCAAGACCACCTGGACGGGCTGTTCGCCCGATGTCCAAGTGGTCTCCGAGAACTTTCCGGACTGGAAGAGCTGGGTGCTGCTGGGCGGCGCCTTCGTGGCCGGCTACTGGGGAAAGGTGAATCCCATCTATATCATCCTGGCGGGCGCCGTCCTGGGTTTGCTCCTGTACTGATAATCAATGTATTACATATTTCTCCCTGTGTCTGGAATCACAGGGAGAAAACCGTAAGTGGCTTATCGTCACCAATTTACGGGATTGGCTTCCAGATAGGCCTCCAGGTCTGCGGCGCTGCGGGCGGGTTTGCGGTCCAGTCCCACCAGGCCCCGGCAGTCCAGCGAGTAGTTCACACCCTTCTTGTCCAGAATGCTGAAGGTATGGTCCAGCGAGGCGTTGAAGCGGTCGTAATCCTTGTTATCGGAATTGCACCACTGTACTTCGCTTAAGGCGCACATGCGCGGAAGCAGCATATACTCCAGGTGCTCCGGCAGGGCTATGTATTCCGTCCAAAGGTTGGCCTGGACGCCCAGGATGTGCTTCTGGTCCCTGGGGGGAATGCCCTGCAGGGGTTCATAGCTGTATACCTTCTCCAGCGGAACGTATCCGCCGATGCCGAAGGGTTCCTTATCCCGCTCGCGGCCCTGGTAATAGTCGAAGTAGAAGTAGCCGGTGGGGGTGAAGATGGCGTCGAAGCCCCGGGCCGCGGCCTGGATGCCGCCTTCCGTGCCCCGCCAGGACATCACCGTGGCGCCAGGCTTCAGGTCTCCTTCCAGGATTTCGTCCCAGCCGATGATCTTGCGCCCGTTATCGGCCAGATATTTCTGGATGCGCGAAGTTACGTAGTTCTGCAGTTCGTGTTTGGCTTTTGAGCCCCGGCGGATGCCCAGCTGGGCCATCTTGCGGGCGCATTTGGGGCAGATATCCCACGGGTCCGGCCGCTCCGGTTCCGCGTCTCCGTCAAAGCACTCGTCCCCGCCAATATGGATGTATTCCGAAGGGAAGACCTGCATAACCTCGTACAGCACGTTCTCCAGGAAGGTGTACACTTCTTCGTTGCCGGCGCAGAGGATGTCCTTGGCAACGCCCCAGCGCTCCCAAACTTTATAGGGGCCACCGGTGCAGCCTAGTTCCGGGTAGGAGGCCAGCGCCGCCACCATGTGCCCCGGAAGATCGATTTCCGGGATCACCGTGATGCCCTTGGCGGCGGCATAGGCTACCACCTCGCGCAGCTGGTCCTGGGTGTAGAAGCCGCCGTAGAGGATGCCGTCCGTGCGGCTCCAGTCCTTGCCCACCACGGTTCCGGCGCGCCAGGCGCCCACTTCCGTGAGCCGCGGGTAGCGCTTGATCTGCATGCGCCAGCCCTGGTCGTCCGTAAGGTGCCAGTGCAGGCGGTTGAGCTTGTAGGTGGCCATTACATCTATATAACGCTTTACCTCCTCCAGGGACCAGAAGTGCCGGCTGGAGTCCATGTGCATGCCCCTGTACGCAAAGCGCGGCTTGTCATGGATGGTGGCGCGGGGAAGGACCCAATCGGCCTTTGCCTTCTTGCTGCCGTAAATCTCTACCGGCAGCATCTGTTTGAGCGTTTCGCACGCGTAGAGGAAGCCGTTAAGGGCCGATGCTTCCACCTCCACGCCCTTCTTATCTATACTGATGAAGTATTCCTCCGCCTCCAGGTTCGGGTTCAGGATGAAGCTGAAACCGTCGTCTCCCTCCTTCAGGGCCTTTCCAGTGGCCGTTTCCAGTGCTTGTACAAAGGCCGATATGGCGGCCTGCGAAGGCGCATCAAGTGCCTCGTCCACTTTAAGGGCGGCGCCCTTTACCGGGAATACGCCCTTGGCGATGGTTACCTCGTTGGGCATGGGAATCACTTGGAACGGCTGCGGCTTGCCTTTGCTGCAGGAGAGCGCGGCCACAAGGGCCAGTGCTGCAAGGATGGAAGGATGTTTCATAGGGTACGAATTCGTTTTCCCAAAGGTAAACAAAAAATTGCAAAATTTATGAGAAAAAATTTGTGGGTTCGGAAAAAGTTGCTACCTTTGCAGTCCCGTTTGAAAAGAACGGGATTTTTTACGACTCTTTGACAATATTGAAAGACTAAAAGTACAAGCAAGTACCGGAAAAGTGTAACACTTTTCAACTTTAAACGAGCGTCAGTTTCTTAGGAAACAAGCGTCAGGAACAAGCTAGAATTATAAGAATATACAATGAAGAGTTTGATCCTGGCTCAGGATGAACGCTAGCGGCAGGCTTAACACATGCAAGTCGAGGGGCAGCGTGGAGTAGCAATACTCTGACGGCGACCGGCGAAAGGGTGAGTAACGCGTGAGCAACATG
>JAIKYL010000097.1 GCA_024683255.1 Bacteroidales bacterium
TGAAGGGCCTTTCCGTGGCCGATGACACCGTCCGCACCTGGATCTTCGTAAGGGATGTGGACGTTAATTACGCCGGCGTTGTAGAAGGCCGGAAGGACTATTTCAATACCATCGGCCTCACGGTGGATACACATTATATTGCCAGCACCGGCATTGAGGGACGCGCTCCGGACTGCCGGAACCTGGTAGAGATGGACGCATATAGCATAAAAGGCCTTCGGAAAGGCCAAACAGACTATCTGTACGCCCCGGAAAACATCAGTCCCACGGCCCTCTACGGCGTCACCTTTGAACGGGGAACAGCCATCACCTACGGGGACCGCAAGCACGTTTTCATCAGCGGAACGGCCAGTATAGATAAAAAGGGTAAGGTCCTCCACGAGGGAAATCCCGCCGCCCAGGCCGGTCGGATGCTGGATAACATAGAGGCGCTGCTTCAGGAGGCAGGCGCCGGACTCGGGGACATCGGCATGGCCATCGTGTACCTGAGGGATCCGGCCGATTATCCCGTTGCCAAACAGGTGGTGGAAACGCGCTGCCCTTCCCTCAACGCCCTGTACGTGCTGGGGCCCGTCTGCCGTCCTTCCTGGCTGGTAGAGATAGAGTGTATTGCCCTCACCCCCGCCGGAAACCCTTCCTTCCCTAAATTCTAATGCCCATGAAACGGATGCTCACCCTGGCAGCCCTTGCGCTGCTGCTCCTTCCCTCCCAAGCGCGGGAACTGAAGAAACAAGTCCTTGCCGTGGAAACGGAAAACAGTGCCCTGGTGTTCCTGGTGCAGGAAAACGGCCAGGTGAACACCCTACATTACGGCGCACGCGTGGGAGACCCGCAGCAATTCCTGGGGGTCGCAATAGGAACGGATGACTATAATAGTGTGGCCGGTCTCACGTACCCCGCCACCGGCGGCCGATACATCGGCGAGCCCGCCCTTCACGTGAAATATGCCGACGGAACCCACAACACGGAACTCCGCTATGCCGGCCATTCCGTCACCACCCGGGAAGGCTGCACCTCCACGGCCATCGACCTGGAGGATGCCCTCACCGGACTCAAGGTGAAACTGGTATACGACGCCTACCGGTGGGAAAACGTCATAGTAACCCACAGCGAAATCCTTAACGGCGGGAAAAAGCCGGTGCAGCTGCTCAATTACGCCTCCGGCTCGCTCTATGTAGATGCCGATGATTACCTCCTCACCCACTTCCACGGCGCCTGGGCGGCCGATATGCAGCTGGAGCACGAATGGCTGGGCCATGACATGAAAGTGATTGAAAGCCGTCGCGGAACGCAGGCCACCCAGGGGAACAATCCCTCTTTCCTGCTTAGCCTGGGCACCCGGGAATTCCGGGAGAACGAAGGCGAGGTCATCGCCGGCGCCTTGGCCTGGAGCGGCAACTTCCGCCTCAGCTTCGAGCGGGATGAAGCCCACCGCCTGAACATCCTGGCCGGCATCAGCCCGCACGCATCGGCCTATCCGCTAAAGGCGGGAGCCACCTTTGTGACGCCGGATTTCATCTATACCTGGTCGGCCGAAGGAGCGGGCGGTGCTTCCCGGAACCTCCACCGCTGGGCCCGGAAATACAGCGTCTATGAAGGCGGGACGGTGAATCCCACCCTCCTTAACAGCTGGGAAGGAGCGTACTTCAACTTTACCACGGAAACCCTCCTGAGGATGATGGACGACGCAGCCGGCATGGGTCTGGAGATGTTCGTGCTGGATGACGGCTGGTTTGGCAACGAGTTCCCGCGAAACGGGGACAATGCGGGTCTGGGAGACTGGGAGGTGAACGTGTCCAAGCTTCCGGAAGGGATTGATTATCTGGCCAAATACGCCCACGACAAGGGCCTCAAATTTGGCATCTGGATAGAGCCGGAGATGGTGAATCCCAACTCCAACCTGGCTCACGCTCACCCGGAATGGGTGGTGCAGAGTCAAGGCCGGGAGATCTACCAGGGCCGGAACCAGTGGGTGCTGGACCTCTCCAATCCGGCTGTGGAGGACTTTGTCTTTGGCATCTTTGACCGCACCATGCAGCTGGCGCCCAACATTGACTACATCAAATGGGACTGCAACCGTGTGATCCAGAGCTTCGGCAGCCTTTATCTGAAGGCCGATCAGGACCGTTTTTATGTGGAGTATACCCAGGGCCTCTACAACGTGATGCGCCGCATCCGGGAAAAGTATCCCAAAGTCATCATCCAGTGCTGCTCCTCCGGCGGCGGGCGTTTGGACTACGGCGCCCTACGCTACTGCAATGAGGTCTGGACCAGCGACAATACGGACGCCCTCTCCCGCGTGTACATCCAGTACGCTACCAATCTCATTTATCCCGCGTGCGTGATGGGTTCGCATGTTTCCACCGTTCCCAATCACCAGACGGGTAACGTGACGCCCCTCAAGTTCCGCTTCGACCTGGCCTGCTCCGGCCGGCTGGGCATGGAGCTCCAGCCCAAGAGCCTTACCCCGCAGGAGCGCGCCCTGGCCGACCGCTGCATCAGTTCCTACAAGGAGTACCGGGACCTGGTGTTCTCCGGGGACGTGTATCGGCTGGCATCGCCGTACGACGATAGCTACTACGGCCTGATGTATGTGTCGGAAGACAGGAGCCGCGCCGTGGTGTTCACCTATTGCATCCACTATGAGCCGCGCAACGTGGGCGGCAAATCCTTCAAACTCCAGGGCCTGGATCCTTCCCGCAGCTACCGGGTGACAGAAAAAAATGTTGCCCGCTCCTGCTGGTGGGGGAACGGGCAATCTTTCACGGGTGAATTCCTGGCCTCCGGCGCCTTCAACCCCGTCCTGTCACAGCTGTACAGTTCGGCGGTCTTTGTCCTGGAAGCGGAATAACCGTAAAAGAAAATTTGCAGAAAAAGTGATAAATCGTTAATTTTGTGGGTTATTACGAATTAACAATTAACTAAAATACCTTTTTATGGCAACAACTGCTGATCTGAAGAACGGAATGTACATCATGTTCAATGGCAAACCCTGTGTTGTGGTGTACTTCCAGCACGTTAAACCCGGCAAGGGCCCGGCCTTTGTCAAGACCAAACTCCGCAACCTGGAGAACGGCCGTATCCTGGAGAATACCTTTACCGCCGGTGTAAAACTGGACACCATCTCCGTGGAGCGCCGTCCCTATCAGTATCTTTATGACGACGGTGAAGCCTTCAACTTCATGCACGAGGAAACCTACGAGCAGATCACCCTCCCGCACGATGTGGTGGAGAATGCAGACCTCATGAAGGAAGGCCAGAGAGTGGAAATGATGTTCCTCACGGAGCCCGAAGAGCGCTGCCTCACCTGCGAACTTCCCACTTATGTAACCCTGGAGGTTACCTACAGCGAGCCCGCCGTCAAGGGCAACACCGCTTCCACATCGGCCCTCAAGGAAGTTACCCTGGAAACCGGTGCCAAGATCATGGTTCCGCTGTTCATCGAGGCCGGCGAGATCATCACCGTGAACACCACGGACCGTTCCTACGGCCAGAGAGTGAAGTAAATCGCCGCCAATCCACAGTATCGGCATTTCAAGGCCCTGTAGCTGCATTCGCGGCAAACAAAATGGCCTTTTTGGTAAAAAACGTTGCCGTCAGTACATTTAAAATGCGCTGGCGGCCGTTTTTATGGATTCGCGGCAACTTTACTCAATAAACCGCCGTCTGGCGAATCGTTGAGGCCAAAGGCCGATAGTAAGTCCCTTCCCCGAGGGAAGGGATTTAGGGATGGGGCAACGTTAAAGACTTCTGGCACGAAGTGCCCTTCCCCGAGGGAAGGGATTTAGGGATGGGGCAACGTTAAAGACTTCTGGCACGAAGTGCCCTTCCCCGAGGGAAGGGATTTAGGGATGGGGCAACGTTAAAGACTTCTGGCACGAAGTGCCCTTCCCCGAGGG
>JAIKYL010000100.1 GCA_024683255.1 Bacteroidales bacterium
AGGTTTTTGAAGACGAACTGCAGGATAACGGCCAGCATCACGAAGCCCAGCAATTGGAGCAGGCGTACGATGAATTCCGTGCGGCTGATGCTCTCGTACAGGTCCTTTTCCGGCACCACAAGGGTTAGCATCCAGCCCGTACGCTCCACCGGGACGGTATATGTCTGGCACTTTTCGGTATCGGAGGGAGGATCTCCGGCCATCACCAGGGTGTTTCCCTCACGGCTCATGATGGTGCTCATGGCGTGCGGATACAACTTGATGCTACCCACCACGGTGGAAAGCCAGTCCAGGGAGATATCGGCCGTGAGGACGGCCGCGTTATTGCCATTGCGGTCCTTCACGGGTAGCGAGAACGTGGTCATATACTGTTCCCCGCCACCGATATCATAATAGGGTTCCGACCAGTATCCGTTGGGGTCTTCGAGCGCCATCTGGAACCATTCCTGGGAAGGATAGTCGTACTCCTCCGTGGCCAGGGACAGGATGCGGATATCGCCGCTTACCAGATCCCGGACCGCATATGGTGCGTGGATCGGCATACTCTTCCTGTAATTGGGTATGAGGGCAATGGCGGAACCCACCACCACCGGATTGTCCAGGACTACCCGCTGCGGCACGCGGTAAAGGCTGTCGGGCCTGTCCAGGCACCAGCGCGCAACCCAGAGGTTGTTGCGGACGGCGGCTTCGGCCTGGTTCACTATGCCCATGATGTCGCTGCAGGCGCCGTCCAGCTCTCCCTGCGCACGCAGGAAAGCCTCCCGCCTGGTAGCTTCCCGCGAGAAGTATATTTGGACGAAGGATGTTGCAGCCAGCGTGGCCACCGCCACCAGAACCACCAGCAAACCCAGCCGGAGCGATAGACGCTTTTCTGTCGTTACCGTCTTAAGCATACCGCAAATATAACCAATATTGATTAATAATCAATAAAGAAACGGGGCGCAGATGCGGGTGTTGTGCAAGTTAACGTTCGCGTCTGTCGAGGCAGAAGGGTAACGAAGTTGTCGCTCCATAGGACAGGGGTCACCAAACGGTTCTCCTCGTCCACCACCTTCACAATGACAAGAGGCGCTATAACGGAGGACCTGTTGGTAAGCGTTACCGTGTATTTGTCTCCTTCCTGCTCTATGTGAGACTGAATGGCCGCCTGTCCCTGATTAAAGACAAAACCCATATCGGCATATTGGGTGATGGGTGTGAGGTACCAGTTGGAGCGGCTCCAATCGTATTGGTTCCGGGTAGCCGGGATGCTGTAAAAATTATCGGCCACAGGATTGTTCTCCGTATCCGTGAGGGTGAGTGCTACAAAGTGGGGCTTTCCGGCGTATTGGGAAAGGTCGAACACCGGCGTGCTCTGCCGATATTCCAGCGCGAAATCATGACTTTCCTCTCCTAATAGAACCGACTGATCGCTAAATACTTGTACCTTTGCCTTCAGCGCCCGTGGCTCCAGGCTTTCGCTCACGGCGTACACCTTGTCATCGGCATAATTGTAGATGAGCTGCTGCGGCTGGCAGGCCTTCTTGGTGCCGAAATAGCCGGCTGTGGGGGCGCCGTAATAGTCATACAACTGCCAATACAGCGAAGGCCAGGCGGAATTCAGCATCCACTGCACGATGCCCGTTGAGAGCGGCATGCGGACGCGGAAGGCCTCGAACATGGCGCGGGTGCCGTCGTAATCCACCGCGTGCGCCTTCCGGACAAAATCCCGCAGGTCTTTGGCCGATCCGTATTGTGCGGTTATAACTCTACGAAGCATTCCGGTGGAGTTCATGGCCGATGAAGAAGTTGTGCAATGGTAATCCCAGCTGTCCGTGATGGGCCACCAGTCCATGGCGGAAATCATCCGCTCCAGCGATTCCAGCTGCGGCAGATTGGCGCCGATGCCGGTTTCCGTATTGAAACCGAAGGCGCCGCCGCAGTCCTTGTCCTGGTACCAGTAGTCCGGTCCCACATACTCGTAAGGCCCCTCCATCTTGGTGCCGGACCAGCCGGTGACAGTGCTCTCCAGGTGCTTGGCGGAGCAGATGTAGGGCCGATAATCCTCCTTCTCATAAATCTCCATGTAACGCTTCTCCAGGCCGGGATTGGGAATGCGGTCGCTGCCAGTCATCCAGCCGATAACCGCCGGATGATTGTGGAGGCGCACCACCTGATCGTGAAAATACCTCACTGCCAGGTCTTCCACTTCTTTGCCGTTGATACAGCCGTAACCGTCCACTTCCGGCAGTCCGCAATAGTCTTCCCACTCCCACTGGCAGCTCCAGCCCACCAGGGCCAGGATACCCATGCGGTCACAAAGGTCATATACTGTGTCGTCCTTGCCCCAGATGTTCTCAAAGCGAATGGTGTTCAGGTTCATGTCTTTTACGTAAGACACCTGACGCTTAATTGTTTCCGAAGTATCTCGAAGGAAAATGTCGTCCGTCCAGCCGGCGCCTTTAATGAGGATGTCCTTGCCGTTGAGGGTAAACTGGCGCCATCCTTCTTCCGTGAGATAACTTTTAATGCTCCTGACGCCGAATACCACCTCTTTTTTGTCGCTAACCCCCACTTTTACCTCAGCGCTGACGGTAAGATTATACAGTTCCGGAGAGCCAAGATCATGGCTCCACCACACGCGGGGATGGTCCAGATGCAAGAGGGGAGCCTCAGCCGGGGTGAGGGTTATTTCGCGGGCCTCGCCAGCTTCCAGCGAGACGGGTACGCTGCAGCTTCCGCAGCCCTCCAGATCCAGTTTAAGCCGGCCTTCAACGGGGCGGTTTTCCAGATTGCGAAGGGCCACGCGGACCTTTAAATCGGCCTTGTCCAGCGTCTCCACGTCCAGTTCCGGGACAACAAAGACATCGCCGATGGCAATGGCGCCGGTGGCGTGGAAAGTGACGGGGCGCACGATACCCATGCTTTCGTCCAACGGACGCGGATTCCAGTCTACAAAGCCGATGTTGAGGTCTCCCGGCTGTGCACGGCGCAGACGAACCTTAATGGCGTCCTTTCCTGTCATAAGCGCTGTCACATCGAACTCCCGCCGGATGAAAACGCCAAAGGTGGTATCGGCCGATGCCAGCTGTTCCCCGTTAAAAAAGATATCGGCATAATAGTTAAGACCGTCAAAGGTAAGCAAGTAATGCCGCCCCTCCTGCGGCTGCACCGCAAGGGTGGTACTGTAGGTCCAGGGATCGTCGAAACGGGATTTATCGGCCTGCGCGTAATTATAACCCACCAGCAGATTCTCCCCCAGCAGCCCGGCCTCCTCCAGTGCACCGGCAACAGTACCGGGCACCGAAACCGTGAGGGATTCGCTGCCGCGGTCATGGTTTAAAATCCAAGGTGTTGCCAGTTCAAAGCTCTGGCCGCACTCCATCTTGTATCCCTGCCGGCAGCCGCAAACCGCCGCCATCACAAGCAGAATAATAAAGGTCTTTCTCATACAACAAAAATAGGCAATTTTGCGCCGAAATGCAATTTCTGCCCGCTCCGGCACCCCCATCTTTGTCCCCATCCACAAAAACACCCTTATTCGTGGATGAAACGCCCAAAAACCACCTTCCATCCACGAAAACGTCCATTTTTGTGGATGAACTATTGACGAGGGGCCTGGCGGGCGATTCTTTCTCAAAATAGTTACAAAAATGAGAATAGGATTCCGGTCCATGAGACAAATGGTCCGGAGGGTTTTGGATATCTTTGGTTCCAAAGATAATTCAAACAATCACATATGAACGCTAAATCATTCATTAAATGTTTGGGGCTTGCCGTTGCAACCGTGCTTTTGTGCGCGTGCCCGGGCAAAGACCCCAACCCCACCGATCCTACAGATCCCACCAATCCCGGAGGGAAAAACGATCCTTATTTCAACGTCCAGCTGATTAATTTGGATACAGGAACGGCCATGACTTCCATTCCCTCGGAGTTGGTGTTTCCCAATAATCTCGGTTCCGAAAGTGGTATTCCCCTCCTTATTGACACCAACCTGAAAGAGGATGAGGATTGGTCTATCACTATTACAAATCCCGATATGTGTTACATTAGCTGGGGTGATTACAACGGAAAAACAGAGCGTAAAATTGTCTGTACGCAATATGTCTACCAGTACTCACCGGAACAGTATCCCGCACCCCGGGAATGTGATCTCATCATTAAGGCCGGATCTCTTTTTGAAAAGACCATCCACATTGTCCAGCAGGGCATAATCTCATTTGTTATGCCAGACCATAAAGAGGGCGTAACCAACGTTCTCTCTCCCACCGGAGAAACTGTGGAAGAAATTGTACTCTCAAATGCATATAAGTGGGAAGCCAGCTCCAATGCCGATTGGCTCTCCGTAACCGTACCCGCTCCTAACACCTTGCGGATAACCTCCTCGCCCCGTTCCGACAGCGATGCCAAAAAGCGTACGGCCGTGGTTACTCTCCACGATCTGTGCACCTTTGCCTCCTGGCAGACGGCTTTCAACATCACCATTACAGATGCCGATGCGGCTCTGGGCGGTGATGATTATAATTATGGAGACCATATAGACTGGAACTGATATGAAACGCACAATATACCCCTTCGCATTCGTCGTCCTGGCCCTCCTGGCAGGATGCGCCCGTGAATCCATGGATAACCTGTCGCCGGAGAGCCACTCCATCTTGGCCGTCATTGAAAAGGACTCGCCGGAGACCCGTACCGTAACAATAGATAATCCCGGCGTCCGTATCAGCACCTACTGGCAGGCGGGAGACAAGATTGGCGTTGTTGGTAAAAGCGGCGGACCGGCCGAGTTCTCCGTAGCGTCCAACGACATTTCGGCCGATGGTAAATCGGCCAACTTCCGTTCGGAAACCAGCGTTCCCAGCGGCAGCCTGCTGGCTTTCTATCCCTGGCAGGAAGGAGCTTCGGCTTCCGGGAACAAATTGACTATCAATGTCCCTGCTACCCAAAAATACACCCTGCGCTCCGGCATTTCCCAGCCCGATGCAAGTAGCAGTATCATGGTGGCCAGCGGATCGGCAAGCATCGGCCTCCCTTTCCGGAACGTTATGTCCATGCTAAAAATTGGCCAGGCGTTCGATGCGCCCGTCACCATCACCAAACTGGAGTTCCGGGACCTTTCCGGCATGGCCGTCTGCGGTTCCATGACGGTGGACCTGGATAACAATTACTCAACCGAATTCAGCGGTAACGGAACCGTTCTCACGCTGGACTGCGGAAAGGGTGTGGAATTAAAGGAAAAAGAAATGGGGAAATTCTTCCTTATTGTCCCCGCCCGCAACTATCCGAAAGGTTTTGAAGTCACCTTCATCACATCGGCCGGTGAACAATTCACCCGTCAGGCCGGTGTCACCATGGGCAAAACTTTGGAAAGGGGCGTTGTATATCCCGTTGGTGACGTCCCGGCCAGAGATTATGCCGCACCCGATGTCAAGACGGAGTTTATGCCGGGAGTAACACTGATTTCCGGCGAGAATCTGGATAAAGTCAAGGTTATTTCCAAGGAGATGAT
>JAIKYL010000117.1 GCA_024683255.1 Bacteroidales bacterium
CATGGGCTCTTCGCTGCCGCCCTTCTCCAGGAAGGTCTTGCGGAAGGAATCGGCCGTGGCCTTGTTGAAGACGCCGTCTTCCTTGAACTTCTCCCAGGCATCCACAGCCAGCACCTCAGACCACAGATAGCTGTAATAGCCGGCGCTGTAACCGCTGTTGAAGATGTGGTTGAAGTAAGTGGTGCGGTAGCGCGGGATGATCTCGTCCACCAGGCCCATCTCCTTGCACACCTTGGTCTCAAAGTCCCGGATACTCTGGGCGTCGGTGAACTGAGCCAGTTCGGCCGATGACAGCTCGTGCCACTTCATATCCAGAATGGAGGCGGCGCAGAGTTCGCCGGTGGTGAATCCCTGGTTGAACTTGAGGGACTTCTGGATCTTCTCCACCAATTCTGAGGGGATGGGATTACCGTTGCGGTAGTCCTTGGCATAGACGGCCAGAATCTCCGGTACGAAGGCAAAGTTCTCGTTGAACTGGGAGAACATTTCCACAAAGTCGCGGGCTACGTTGGTGCCGGAAACGGTCTTGTAGTTGCACTGGGTGAGGAAACCATGAAGAGCGTGACCGAACTCATGGAAGGCCGTCTGCACATTGTCTATGGTGAGCTGGGAAGGAACCTCCGCGGTGGGTGACGGGAAGTTGCACACGTTCACGATGATGGGCCGGACGCCAGTCTCCTGCTCGCGGAAATTGTTCATCCAGGCACCGCCGCGCTTGGTGGAACGGGAATAGTAGTCCCGGTAGAAGATGCCCAACAGGGAACCGTCCGGGTTGGAAAGCTTGTAGGCCTTTACTTCCGGATTGTACACCTCTACTTCCGGAGCCTCCTCTATCTTGATGCCGTAAATCTTCTCGGCAGCGGTGAAGACGCCCTTCAGGACGCTGTCGGCCTGGAAATAGGGCTTGGTCTGGGATTCGTCCAGGGCATATTTCTGGGCCCGCACCTTCTCGGCATAGTAGCTGTAATCCCATGCCTCGATCTTGTGGCCTGCCAGCTTCTTCATATCGGCCATTTCTTCCTTGGCCTTCTTCATGGAAGCATCCATGATGGGCTGCAGGAAGTTGTCCACGGTGGTGGGGTCTCCCGCCATCTTGTTGGACAGCTGGAAAGCGGCGAAATTGGGATAACCCAGCAGTTCGGCCTGTTCGGCGCGGAGTTTCAGGATTTCCAGGACGATGGCGTTGTTGTCGTTGGCATTGCCGTTGTTGCCACGGGCGGAATAGGCCTTGAATACCTGTTCACGCTTGGCGCGGTCTTCACAAGAGCTCATGAAGTCGTAATACTCACTCACGGTGAGGCCGGTAGCTTCTTTGAAGGCATTGTTCTCCGCCAGCAGGTTCTGGCCGAATTTCTGGCTGAGGGTGGCCAGGCGGGTGGAGATTTCGGCAAAACGCTTCTTGCCGGCTTCGTCCAGGGCCACACCGTTACGCTCGAAGCTCTGGTAGATCTTCTTCACCGCCATCTGTTGCTCACGGGTGAGGCTGGCCGATTGGTCGTAAACGGCTTTCACCCGGGCGAAGAGCTTGTCGTTCATGTAAATCTCGTTCTCCGCCTCGGTGAGCTTGGGGGTCATTTCCTCCTCAATGGCCTGCATCTCGGGCGTGGAGTCGCTTTCGGCGAGGTTGAAGAATACGCCCGTCACCTTGTCCAGGATGGGAGAAGCCTGCTCCAGCGCCTGGATGGTGTTCTCAAAGGTGGGAGCTGCAGAATTGTCTATAATCTTCTGGACATTGGCTTTCTGCTCTTCCAGGCCGGCTTGGAAGGCGGGCATATAATCCGATACGGCTATCTTGGAGAAGGGGGCGGTACCGTAAGGGGTGTCCCACTCCTGCAGGAAAATGTTCTTGGGTTGGTTGTTACAGGCTGCCAGCATAAAGGTTGCTGCAATGAATAATAGTGCTTTTTTCATTATTGTTGTTTATTATGAGATTCCCGGTCAAGCCGGGAATGACGAAAAAGAATGGCCGGGAACGACGAAAAGAGTGGCCGGGGATGACGAAAAGAGTGGCCGGGAATGACGAAAAGAATGGCCGGGGTTGCCGGCCATTCTTTTTTTAATGTACCACAACTGAGACTGAAGGCTCATCTATCAAGGAGAACTGGGCCGATCCACTGTAGATGGTGAGGATGCCGGTGATATCCACCGTGGCACCGTTCAGAATGGCCGGATCCAGCTGAATGTCAGCAAAGCGGGCGAAGCCGCTGGTGCGCACCTGGATGTCTGTGGACCCCAGTTTGAAGTAGTGCGACACGTAGTTGCCGTTGGCATACTTGATCATGATTTCCTTGTAGGTGAGGTCTGCATCGGCCCCGAAGCTGTCCAGCGTCTTGCCGGGCTTAAGGTACTCGCTGGGCTTGCCCTTGATGGAGCCGTAGCGGGTGGCACCGGAGCCCACCTCGGCCGAATCCCACACGCCGCTGTTCAGGTACTCAATGTACTTAGCCTTGGAGCAGGCCCAGGTATTGATGCCCCAGGTGCCCTTGTCCGACAGGAACACGCGGTTCTCCGGATTGGCGCTGGTGTGCGGCAGGTTGGAGTTGGGATAGAAGAGGGCGAAGATTTCGTTGCCGTACTTGAGGCCCTTGATGGTAACCAGCTTGCCCCAGAGGTCTCCCTTGAAGCCTGCGCTGAGGGAAGCCTTTACGTCGGCCTCCGTTACCTCGGCCGGTTTGAGCGGCTTGTCAAAAGCACCCCGGAACACATGCTGGTCAATGATAACCTGCACGTCAATGTAGGAGGTCTCATAGTCGTTGGTTGTGGTCTGATCGGCCTCCAGGCCCAGCTGCGGCATGCCGTTGTAGGCGCCCAGGGTGAGGCCGTCGCAATGCACATAGACCCACTGGCCCAGCGAATACTCACTGTACAGGGAAGACTTACCCAGCTTGAGGTCAATGCCGCCGGTCTTGTCCTGGATGTACAGTTCCCGGTAAATGTTACCGGTCTTATCACTGGACGTAACCTGGCCCTTGATCCACACATTGCCGGTAATCTCCATGGGCTTACCGTTCTTGTACATGGCCTTCAGGTCCTTGATGGTGGTGAAGGTGCCGCTGAAGTCCGGAAGGGTCTCCTCCGTGTAGGGAACGAACCAGGCGGGCTCGTCCGGATCGATGGAGAACACCGGCTGCCATTCCTCAATCAGACTCTGGCAACTGGCAAGCGCCGCAAGCGCGAAAATAGCGATAATGGTCTTTTTCATGGCTTTAGAATCTGAAATAGAGGTTAAGCATGTAATTGGTACCGGCCATGTAGAAGTACTTGGAATCGAAGCGGTAATAGCGTTCCTTGGACACGGTGTTGTCCACCATGCGGGTTTGCTCGTAACCGCCGGTCTTCACGTTCCGGTTGTTGAGGATGTTCTTCACATTGAGGGAGAAGCCAAGCTGGTACTTGCGGTCAATGTACCAGGACTTGCCGATGGAAAGGTTCACCAGCCAGGCGGGAGCGAACTTCTCCTGGGTAGTCATGTACTCGATTTCGGCATCGGTAATGTTGTTGTCCAGACCGGCCACTGCATAGTCCGTACGGTACAGCGGGCTCATATCCAGATAAGAGCGATCAAAGTACTCCACGTCTCCGTCGATGAACCAGTAGTTGTAGTTGTAGGCCAGGCCCAGGCTCACAGCCGTCTGCGGAGTGGAAGGCACATAGTGTTTCTGGACCACGGTGCCGTCCATGAGCTGGGTGTTCTTCCAGTAGGCCACATAGGTATTGGACATCACCACTTCCGCGCTGTTGTCCACGGTCTGGGTCATCCGGGGGTTGGAGGTATACACATACTCGCCCAGTGCCAGGACACCCTGGAAGCTGAGGTTGGGCACCAGGTAGGTGGGGATCTTGAAGCCCAGTTCCAGACCCATATGCCGCTCGTCGATGCCGGTGATGGCAAAATTGGAGAAGGCATTCTGGAGGTCGTCGTAGGCGCTCATCACCTTACTCTGGTCGTTGATGGTGGTGTAGTAACCCGTGGCACGGATGTTAATGCCGTTGCCGCTGTACTGCCAGTTGAGGTCGGCCGAGAAGATCTTCTCCGGCTTCAGGTTCTCCATCATGGTGTTGCGGGTACGGGGGCTCAGGAAGGCCTGGTTGAACTTGGGCGCTTCCGTGAAGTAACCCACGTTGGCGTACACGCGCATAGCACCGCCGATAACGTAGTTGATGCCCAATTTACCGGCATAGGTGAGGAACTTGGCGGTCTTGGACTTGCCGTAGGATGTGGTCACGGAACCGTCCGGGTCAAAGGTGGGCTCAATGGTTACACCGTCTACCACCAGTTTGTTGCCGTTCTCGTCCAGGCCGGGGAACAGACCCTTGCGGACCAGGCCCTCTCTCCAGAAGCTCTCGTAGTTGAGACGGCCGCCCAGGACGATACCCAGGTTCCCGAAGGAGAACGAACCGCTTAACCAGCCGCCGAAGTTGCGCACCTGAGCATAGTAGTCATATCCGTACTTGCCGCCCTTGGTAACTACCTCGGCTTGGCCGTTCTTCATGTAGTAGTCCAGGTCGTTCTGGAGCTTGTACGGAGTGGCGGCGAAATCCCGTTCGGCAAAGTTGTCGATATTCAGGAAATAGGTGCCGCCCAGCAGATCGGCAATGGTCTTGTAGTATTCCGTACGGTTAATGCGGGCGCTGGCGCCGCCGGTAAGGGTGATGGCGCTGCTTAAACGAGCCTTGAAGTTAAGTGCCAGGTTCAGGTCCCGCTGGTCCGTGTGGCGTTCTTCCTGCACATACTTGGAGCGCAGGTTCTCCTGCTGCCGGTTCACGTTGTACAGGCGGTCCCAGTCTACATGGGTGAGGTTGGGGAAGTCCTTGGAATGGGTCCATACCTCACGCGTCCATCCCCACTTGAGGTCATTGTGCCGGTTCATGTCCGGATTGGTGTCCATGAAGTAGCTGGGGAGGTTGCGGTAATAGTCCGGGCGCGGGTCCTGGGCGTCATACCAGTCCAGGGCGGTGTAACCGTTGGTACCGAAGCGGTACAGGGCGGTGAAACTGCCTTCGAACTTGTCCGAGGGGGTGAAGGTGTACTTGAAGATGGCGATGGGCTCATTGGTCTTACGCACACGGGCATTGCGCACTTTGCCGTCAAAATAGCCCCAGTTGGAGTTGTACATGTTGTCCTTCATCAGGTCGTACACTTCCTGGGTGGAGGCATTCTGGGCACCGCGCTGACCGGGTGTTGCAAAGAACACGAAGCTGAGCTTGTGGGCGCTGTTCAGGACCTTATCGGCCGCCAGATAATAGGCGAAGGAGCGGTAGTACACACCGTCAATCCAGTCGTTGCCACCCAGGCGGGCGCTCACGTTGGTAGCGAAGGCCCAGCCATTGTCCATGACGCCTGTGGAATAGGATGCCATGAGACGGAGGCGATACAGGGTGCTGTTGGTGAGAATGCTGCCCCGGAGGCCCTTACGCACCTCCGATGCCGTGCCGAAGATGTTGGTGAGGCCGTTGTATCCGCCGAAGCCATAGTCCGAAATCTCCGTTCCGTTCACCGTCTCCTTGGAACGCATGGCCTCGTTAAGGCCGCTCCACAGGGAGAATGGGGAATAACCGGTGATGGCGTCGTTCATCTTTACGCCGGCCAGGTACACGTCCTGCGTCTCCGAGTCGTAACCGCGGGCGTTGAAACGCACGGCGCTGAAGTTGTAGCCGGCTATGTTGTTGAACACGTCGTTGCTGCCGAACAGGATGGTGGGGTTGTCGTTGTAACCGCTGTCATCCATGTCGAAGGCAGCATAGGCGTCATCGTCCATCTCCGTAATCTGCTGTACGGCAGAGAGCGAGAGATTGAACATGTTCTTCACATAACCGTCGTTCACGGTTACCTGTACCTGGGTTTCCAGGAAGTCGGGCGCCGTAATCACCAGGGTGTACATGCCGTCGGCCAGGCCGTTAATCTGGAAAGTACCGTCCTGGGCCGATGTGGCTTCGGCAATCTCCGCCGCGCCCTGCATGAGGACCAGATGGGCCTTTTCCACCGGCAACCGGCCGTTTCGGTCGATAACCGTACCCTTCACGCCTCCGGTGGGCGCCTGCGCGAACAGGGCCACGGAGCCAAGAAGGGCGGCAAATGCCAAGATTAGTCTTTTAGTCATATGGGTTGGTTTTTACTTCTTTATGACAATGTAGGTGGGATAGTGGTCCGAGTAGCCGCCCACGAACGCACCGTTGGAGAAGGTGCGGAACGGGGTGCCCTTATACTGGCCGCTCTGGTTGGTCATGAACGGCTTGTTGAACACGCGGCCGTAGAACTTGCCATTTACGATGGGCTGGATCTGGAAGGTTCCGGGCGTTGCATCGGCCAGGGATTTGCTCACCAGGATAATGTCGTAGATATTGCCGGCACCCTGATAATAGAGGGAGCTGTAGCCCGCCTTGAGCATGCTCAGGAAGGGAGAGAAGAAATCGGCATCCCCCAGTTCTTCAATGGTTTCCTTGCCGTGCATGAAGTCCGTCATGCTAACGTCGGAAGGATTGTCGTTCATATCGCCCATCACCACAATCTTGATGCCCGGGAACTCCTTCATGAGCTCCGCAGCCCGCTTGTAGGCGATTTCCGCACCGCGGGGACGGAGGTCGGCGCCCTTGCCGCCCACGCGGGACGGAAGGTGGCACACGAAGAAGGCGAACATCTCGCCGTCTATGGTGCCGCGGACCATGAGGATGTCACGGGTGCGGAAAGCGTCCATCTCCTCCTGCGTCCAGGCGCTGAAGTCAATGCTGGAGGGTGCGAAGTTGAACGGAATGCTCTCGCTGGTAATGAGCTTGAACTGGTCCGGCCGATAAAGCAGGGCCACGTCCACGCCACGGCTGTCCGGGCCATCGTAATGGACAATCTGGTAGTTGGCCTCGGCAATGGAGGGCTGGGCCACCAGGTCTTCCAGCACATGGCGGTTCTCAATCTCGGAAACACCCAGCACGGTGTGCCAGGCGCCGTTATCGGCCTTCATTTCCGC
>JAIKYL010000167.1 GCA_024683255.1 Bacteroidales bacterium
TACAAGGGCCCCTTCGAATCCAGCCAGCCCTCAATGAACAAGCACCTGATTGAAAAGCACTACAGCCGCAAGCACGGCCCCAACGCTTATTATGGCCAGAAGAAATAACAAGATTTCTCCACTCCGCTTCGCTCCGGTCGAAATGACATGGTCGTTGTCATTTCGAGCGAAGTCGAGAAATCTTAAAATGGAAATACAAAACTAATAACACTGATATGAAAGCATTTGAGAATTACGAATTGTGGTGGGTGACCGGTGCGCAGCTGCTTTACGGCGGAGACGCCGTGGTGGCCGTAGACGGACACTCCAAGGAGATGGTGGCCGGGCTTAATGCCAGCGGTAACATTCCCGTGAAGATTGTATATAAGGGTACTGCCAACAGCAGCAAGGAAGTGGAGTCCGTTATGAAGGCCGCCAGCAATGAGCCCAAGTGCGTGGGTGTCATTACCTGGATGCACACCTTCTCCCCTGCCAAGATGTGGATCAAGGGCCTCCAGTCCCTGGAGAAGCCCCTGCTGCATTTCCACACCCAGTACAACGCGGAGATTCCCTGGGACAAGATTGACATGGACTTCATGAACCTGAACCAGAGCGCCCACGGAGACATTGAATACGGTCACATCTGCACCCGCATGCGTGTTCCGCGCAAGGTGGTGGTAGGCTACTGGAAGGATCCGGCCGCCCAGAAGCAGATTGCCGTTTGGGCCCGCGTAGCCGCCGCCAAGGCCGATGCCAAGGAGGTCCGCTGCCTCATGTTCGGCATGAACATGAACAACGTGGCCGTTACGGACGGAGACCGCGTGGAGTTTGAGCAGCGTCTGGGCTACCATGTGGACTATTATCCCGTGAGCTCCCTCATGGAGTACTTCAAGAAGGTGACGGACGCAGAGACGGACGCCCTGGTGGAAGAATACAAGAAGCTCTATACCATTAAGATAGACGAAACCGGAGAAAAGGTGTACTGGGAGAAGGTGCGCAATAGCGCCAAGGCGGAGATCGCCCTCCGCCGCGTGCTGGCCGATGAAGGTGCCACCGCTTTCACCACCAACTTCGACGACCTGGGAGACGCCGATGTGGACGCCCCGGACTTCTGCGGCTTCGATCAGATCCCGGGTCTGGCATCGCAGCGCCTCATGGCCGAAGGCTTCGGCTTCGGCGCAGAAGGCGACTGGAAGACCGCCTGCCTGCAGCGCACGCTGTGGGTGATGTCCCAGGGCATGCCCAAGGGCTGCTCCTTCCTGGAGGACTACACCCTCAACTTCGCCGGAGACCGCAGCTCCTGCCTGCAGAGCCACATGTTGGAAATCTGCCCCATGATTGCCGTGGACAAGCCCAAGCTGGAAGTGCACTTCCTGGGCATCGGCATCCGCAAGCAGCCCACCGCCCGTCTGGTGTTCACCTCCAAGACCGGCTTCGGCATCAAGGCCACGGTAGTGGACCTGGGCAACCGTTTCCGCCTCATCGCTCAGGACGTGGAGTGCATCGAACCCAAGCCCATGCCCAAGCTCCCTGTGGCATCGGCCCTCTGGGTACCTCAGCCCACGTTTGAGGTGGGTGCAGGCGCCTGGATCCTGGCCGGCGGCACGCACCACAGCGCCTTCAGCTACGATATCAATGCCGATTACTGGGACGACTTTGCAGAGATGGCTGGCATCGAGTTCGTGCACATCCACAAGGGAACCACCATTCCCGAATTCAAGAAGGAGCTGCGCATGAACGAGATCTACTTCATGCTCAACAAAGCCCTCAAGTAGTATGGATCCGCGCAGAACCATCGAATCCGGGAAAGCCGTCCTGGGTATCGAATTCGGTAGCACCCGCATCAAGGCGGTGCTGGTGGACGAGGATCACGTGCCCATCGCCCAAGGCAGCCACGAGTGGGAAAACCAGCTGGTGGACGGCCTGTGGACGTACAGCAAGGAAATCATCTGGTTCGGCCTGCAGGACTGCTATTCCAACCTCCGGGCCGATGTAAAGGAGAAGTACGACGTAGAGATTGAGCACCTGGCCTCCATCGGCATCAGTGCCATGATGCACGGCTATATGCCCTTCAACAAGGAAGGAAGCCTCATGGTGCCGTTCCGCACCTGGCGCAACACCAATACCGGTCCCGCCGCCGCGGAGCTTTCCAAGCTGTTCGTGTACAACATCCCGCTGCGTTGGAGCATATCCCACCTGTACCAGGCCATCCTGAACGGGGAGGAGCATGTGCCCCAGATTGCCTACTTCACTACCCTCGCGGGCTACATCCACTGGAAACTCACCGGAGAGAAGGTGCTGGGCGTGGGCGATGCCTCCGGCATGCTGCCCATAGATCCCACCACCGGAAATTACCGGGCCGATATGATTGAGAAGTTCGATGCCCTGGTGGCTCCCCGGAAGTTCCCGTGGAAGCTCAAGGACATCCTGCCCAAGGTCCTTAGCGCCGGCGAACCCGCCGGAAAGCTCACGGAACTGGGCGCCAAGCGGCTGGACATTACAGGCCATCTGCAGCCGGGCGTGCCGCTGTGCCCGCCGGAAGGCGACGCAGGTACCGGCATGGTGGCCACCAACGCCGTACGGCCCCGCACGGGCAACGTATCGGCCGGAACCTCTTCCTTCTCCATGATTGTGGTGGAGAAAGAGCTCTCCAAGCCCAACGAGATGATAGATATGGTAACCACGCCGGACGGTAATCTGGTGGCCATGGTGCACTGCAACAACTGCACTTCGGAGCTTAACGCCTGGGTGAAGCTGTTCAAGGAGTACCAGCAGCTGCTGGGCCCCGTGGACGAGAAGCAGAACATTTACAACATCCTCTTCTCGCACGCGCTGGAGGGAGATCCGGACTGCGGCGGACTGGTGGCCTTCAACTACGTTTCCGGCGAGCCGGTGACGGGATTTGCCGAAGGCCG
>JAIKYL010000216.1 GCA_024683255.1 Bacteroidales bacterium
GCCGAATTGGAATTGCCCCCGTTGAAACCGGTAACAAGGATGCCGTCGCCCGCTTTCCGGAGCACATCGGCCTGCGTCTTGCAACCGCCCACCGGCAGTACTTTAACGCGCGTGGCGTCTTCCACCGTGGGCTCCATGCCCATTTTACCTGCAATGTAAGTATTTAAGAAATAGGTGTTTACAACGCCTTTGTCTATGATGGCCCGCTCCCGGGTGGCCACGCCTTCGCTGTCGAAGAGGCGGCAGCCCGTGTCACCTTTAGTGAGGGGCAGGTCCATAACCGTAAGACTCTCCGGGAAGAGCTTCTTGCCCAGGGAATCCGTGAGGAAGGAATTCTTCTGCTGCAGGCTGCTTCCGCCCAGGGCGTTAAGCACCGGGGTAAGGAGCTTGGAGGCACATTCGCTGTCCACGATGAGGGTATATTTTCCGCCGGGGATTTCCTTGGGGCCGATCTGGGCCGATGCCCGCTTGAAGGCCTTCTCCGCACAGTCTTTCCACTTAAGCGCCTTGAGGGTGGGGGAGGCGTCCCACCAGTAGCTGGAGAAGCGGTTCCCCTTTGCGTCTTCCACGGTGGATTCGTAGCCAATCTCAAAGGAGGTCTCCGTGTGGCGCGCCTCCAGGCCCTGGCTGTCCAGGGTGAGGCTGTCAAAGACACTGTCGGAGTATTCTCCTTCTTCGGAAATGAGGTGCCAAGGGTTGTCCTTTTTATAGAAACAGGATTCCAGGGCCAGGGTGCGGCGCTCCTCGGCTGTAAGGCTTTCGTAGGAAGGGTCGTAGAGGTCCAGTTCCCGTCCGGTGCGGGCGTTTTTCACCAGACGCTCCGGAGCGGGGAGAGTGCGGAAGGCATCGGCCTCCAGCATGCGCACGGTGTCTATGGCTTCCCGGATAAAGGCTTCCAACTCCTTCTCTTCCAGGCGGTTGCTGGAGAAGGTGCCAAAGCGTCCGTCCACAAACAGCTGCAGCTGCAGGCTGCGGTCCAGGGCCAGCGCCACCTTGTCCACCTCGCCGTTGAGCAAACCCGTGAGATTCATCAGACTCTTGGTGAGGGTGATGCGCGCCTTATCGGCCCCCGCCTCCAGCGCAAAGGCCAGGCAGTGCCGCGCCAGCGCCATTTCTTCCTTATTCAACAACGCTTTTTCCATCATTCTCCTCCTACGATTAATTGGCCGATGAGTACCGTGGGAATGCCGCAGCTTACGGGGACGGACTGCTCCTTGCCGCAGGTCCAGGCGCCCGGATCGATTACCAGGTCGTCGGCCACGCCGCGGATATCGGCCAGGGCTGCAGGACCGTTTCCGATGATGTTGATATCCTTTACCGGCGCTGTTAGATGGCCGTTTTCAATTAGATAGCCG
This sequence comes from Bacteroidales bacterium, assembly GCA_024683255.1. Next base: position 1,356 of record JAIKYL010000216.1, read on the forward strand.
GACTTTACGTAAAAGGTGAAGTCACCCTCTCCGATCTGCACCTGGCCGTTGGAGAATTCGTCCACAAAAATGCCCTTTTGCACCTCTGCAATGAGGTCCTCGGCCTTTGCGGTGCCGCTTTCCATGTAGGTTGCCCGCATGCGCGGGATGGGGGCATAGCGGAAGCTTTCCCTCCGGCCGTTTCCCGTGGGGCGCACGCCGTAATGGGCGGCCGATATCCTGTCGTGCAGGTACGAGGTGAGGATCCCGTCTTCCACCATATAAGTCTTCTGGCCCGGGACGCCCTCGTCGTCGTAATTGAGGGTGCCGCGGTTGCCGGGGAGGGTGCCGTCGTCCAGGATGTAAATGCCCTTTGAACAGATCTGCTGGCCCATTTTGTCGGAGAAGATGGAGGTGCCTTTGCGGTTGAAATCGGCCTCAAAAGCGTGGCCCATGGCTTCGTGGAGGAGGATGCCGGACGCACCGGCGCCCATGACCACGGGCATCTGGCCGCCTTTGGGCCGACGGGCGGCAAAACGGTCGTCCACGCCCTTTACCACTTCCGCCGCCATCTCCCCGATGAGGGCGTCCGTAAGCATTTCGGCCCCGCAGCGGAAGCTCCGGGAGGTGGATTTGTTCTCCACCTGGCCACCTTGTTGGAACACCACGGAGAGGGAAACGCTGCCCATGGGACGGGTGTCCCATTTTAGCTCCCTGGCGCTGTTGTACATGAGGATATCGCTCACCTGGAAGGCCAGGTTGGCAATCACTTTCACAATGCGATTGTCCCGGCTGCGTACGTCCTGCTCCAACTTCTGGAGGAAGGGGAGGAAGCCGGACATGGGCATCTCCCGCCAGGGCTGCTGCATGGGATAGCGGTCCGCGGCCGGATTGGGCTCCCCGCGGCGCGGATTGGCCGTTCCGTACGGGCTCACCTCTACCGGGGCGTCCGTTATCTGGGCGGCGGCGCGGGCACAGGCCATCATATGCTCTTTGGCCATGCTTTCCGAGTATGCGTAACCGGTTTTTTCTCCGCTCAGGACGCGTACGCCCACGCCGAAGTCCTGGTGGCAGCCGCCGGAAGTGACGGCTCCGTCGCGCAGCAGCAGGCTGCCGTAGGTGGTGTTCTCGAAGTACAGGTCCGAGTAACTGCCACCGCTGCGGAGCGCTTCTTCCACCAGGCTGTCCAGCAGGGGCTGGTCCACCCGGAAGATATTGAAATAATATTCCTTGCTTCCAATCATGGCTGATCTTCCTTTTGATAGGGCACACCGTCGTGCGCCTGGGGGGCCTTGGCCATCTCCTTTACAATCTGCTCCGTTACGTCCTCGATGGGAGTAGGGAGGTCTTCCGTGTCCGTGACCAGGGAGCGGATCTGGGTATAGCGTGCCATGTCCCGGATCTGCAGGCCCTTCTTGGAGCCCTCGGCCACTATGGCGAAGGGCGGGGAGGAATTATCGGCCAGTATCCATTTGTCGCACTCCGGCATATAACTGTGGAACAGATAATTAAGTCCCATCTGGTAACGGCGGCGTATGGTAGCCTCCGGTATATCGTGCCCGCCGGCTTGGACACGTTTGGCCACCCTTTCCACGGCAATGTCCGGGCTGTCCAGCCAGAGATATAGCACGGTTACATAGTATCCCTGCTGCTGGGCCTTCCGGATGGTTTTGATGAGGGAACGGGTGGCCAGGGTGGTCTCTATGCAGAAGTCTTCCCGCCTGTCGAAGAGGTACTTCACCTTCTGCATCATCAGGCGGCTGGCGGTGATGTATGCGCTTTCCGGAGCGAAAGGGGAGAGGTGCTTGGCAAACTCGTCCGAATTCACAAACTCGCTACAGTCCAACAGCTCCGGGAGAAGCGAGTACGAAGCCGTCGTCTTCCCGGAGCCGTTGGGTCCTGATATGATATACAATCTGGGCAATTAATCGGCAGTTGCGGCCTCCAGCTTCTTGAGCATGGAGAACATTACCAGACCGGAGATGACGCAGAGGGCCATCAGCACGGTCCAGTTAACCCACAGGGGCACGTTGTTCCACAGCATGGAAGGAATGGAGCTGAGATAGTTGCCGATGGCGGTGGCTGCGAACCACAGACCCATCATAAGGCCCTTGAACTTGGGCGGGGCCACCTTGGACACGAAGGAGATGCCCATCGGGCTGAGCAGCAGCTCTGCGAAGGTGAGCACCAGGTACGTGGAAATGAGGTAGGTGGGGACCACCGGGTCCGGAGATACGCCGCCCACGTTCACCAGCTCCGACGGGGCGGGTTGGCCCTTGGACGCTGCCAGCATAATGAGGTAACCCAGGGCGGCCACAAACATACCCAGACCGATCTTGCGGGGCGCCGAAGGCTCCTTGCCCTTGTTGGCCAGGGCGCTGAAGATGGCCATCGAGATGGGCGTGAGCGCTACCACGAAGAAGGGATTGAACTGCTGGAACTGCTGGGGAAGGATGTTGAGGGTGGCGTCCATTCCGGAGTAGATCCAGTAGGCGCCGCCCCACAGCAGCACGGTTACTGCGGCGCAGATGCCCTTGCTCCGGGCGCTTTCCGACTGGAAGATGCCGAAGAGGGTGTACACAGACACGGCGATAAGGAACAGGGGCCAGATGTTGAAGCCGATGCGCAGCGGGCCGGAAACGGTGCTCTGCGTATAGTCACGGGCAAAGTAGGTGAGCGAGGAACCGTTCTGGTGGAAGGCCATCCAGAAGAAGATGACCACGGCGAACACGAAGATGAGAGCCACGATGCGGTCCTTGGTCTGCTTGGGGGTGAGTTCCTGGACGGGAGCGCTGCCGGCGGCGGCCTGCTTGGCGTTTACGTCGGCGTGCTTGAACCAGCTGCGGCATCCCAGGTAGATGGCGATGGAAACGATGAGGGACACGCAGGCTACGGCGAAGCCCAGGTTATAGGCGGTGGCCAGGTTGTTGATGTAGTACTGGCTGAAATCCGTGAGGTTCATGGCGGCCACGTTGGAGCCGGGCATCGCGGCCTTGAGGGTTTCCAGCAGGCCGGTATCGGCCAGGGTGCCGCCCAGGTACTGGTGCGCCAGGGCGGGGATGTCGGCCTTGTAGATGAGGCCGGCCTTGGCCAGGTGGCTGTTGGTGAGGGCCGTGGCGGCGGTGGGGGCGAACATCGCGCCGATGTTGATGGCCATATAGAACAGGCTGAAGGCGCTGTCCCGCTTGGCCGAATACTTGGGGTCGTCGTAGAGGTTGCCCACCAGCACCTGCAGGTTGCCCTTGAACAGGCCAGTACCCACCGCGATGAGCAGCAGAGCGCCGATCATCAGGGTGAGGGCGAAGCCGCGTGCGGCGAAGGCGTCCGTGGGAATGGCCAGGCACAGGTAGCCGGCGAACATCACGCACACGCCGGTGATCACGCACTTGCCGAAGCCGATCTTGTCGGCCAGCCAGCCGCCGATTACGGGCATAAAGTACACGGCGGCCAGGAAGATGGCATAGAACTGGCCGGCAGCGGCGGCCGAAAATCCGAATTTTGCCTGCAGGAAGAGCAGGAAGATGGCCAGCATGGTGTAATAGCCGAAGCGTTCACCGGTATTGGCCAGAGCAAGGGCGAAAAGTCCTTTGGGTTGTCCTTTGAACATATTAGTGGTTTTAGAATTTTCCGTTCTTACAAAGTTGCGAAATTTTTCTGATTCCGCCAAATATAGCTGCAAACTTGTGAATTCACCGTTTTTTGCCTAAATTAGCACGTTTATTATTGAAAGGACATGAAAAAGATTCTTGCTTTTGTAATCGGTCTCGGCCTGGCTTCCGGCGCTTTCGCCCAGAGCTTCGGCTCCCGTATGGCGGACGTGGATCTGGATTGGGAATTGGGAGAGTCGGCCTTCAGCGTGGCCCCCGTGAGCTATTTCTATTTCGGCTTCAATTCTTTACTCAATGCCGATGCAGAGTATAAGGCTCATACGGGCTTCTTCCGCACCCAGCTGCTGGGAGCCAATATCATAGAGCTGGCTGTCAAACCCTTTGAGGGCGGGCGCTTCTCTCTGGGCGCAGACTATGCCGCCAACTGGTACAGGCTCAACAATGACTATATGTGGGTGCCGTATAAATACGATTTCGGCGGTTATACGGGCCGTGGGGAGAACGGTATGTTTGTAAGGTACGAGCCCAAGGAGCTGAATGGCATCCAGGAGGTTAAGAAATCCCTCCTTACCGTTTGCACTTTCAGTTTTCCTGTGAACTTCAGCTATACCTTCGGCGCCATTACCACCATGCTGGGCGCCAGCCTGGAGGTGAACCTGAACGGCCGCGTCTCCTTCAAGGGCGTGGATGTCCAGGGGAACAAAATCGTGGAGACCTCCAGCGGTAACCGCTTTTCCAAGAAGATCGGCACCAACCGGCTTGGCTTCAATGTGCACGCCGCCCTGTCGTATGGCGGTCTGGGCCTGTTTGTCCAGTATAACCCCATGCCCAAATTCTACAAGTACTACGACGAGGAACGCAAGGCGGAATCCTTCTGCGGCCCTCAGTTCCAGACTGTGAGCGTGGGCGTCATCTGGGGCCTGGGCATGTAGTTTCCGTTGCATGAAGAAGGAGAAACATCCGGGTGTCTGGCTCATGACCGGGGCCATGTACCTGCTGGGCAGCCTGCCGCTGGGATTTCACCATGGCTGCGCCAAGGTCCTGGCCTGGTTGCTCCGGCGGGTCTTCCATTACCGGGAAAACGTGGTAATGGTGAACCTTTCCAGAAGCTTCCCGGAAAAGAGTTATGAGGAGATAGTGGGGATCAAAAAGCGTTTCTACCTTCATCTTGCCAATATCTTCACGGAGACCATCTGGTTCGGCGCCTGCCGCGGGAAACGCGGACGTAAGCGTCTGGTGAAGAGCCATATTGTGGAGTTTACCAATACGGAGGAACTGAATAAGTTATACAGAGAGTCCGGCCAGCTCATGTTCCTGCAGGCCCATACAGGCAACTGGGAGCTTATCGGCGGTCTTGGAAATTATTCGTATTCAATTCCTTACGAGCCGCAGGTTAATGCCTTTGCCATAGCATACCTGCCCCTGCACAGCAAGTTCTGGGACAAGGTGATGGCCTGGAACCGCCTGGCCGCGGTGGAAGACCTGGACTTTGAAGGGTATGTTACATCGGAGCAGGTAATCCGCTTTGCCTATGACCGGCGGGATCGCAAATATACGTACATGTTTGATACGGACCAGTATCCGTACTGGGAAGTGGGTACCATGGAAATCCCTTTCCTGAACCAGCCCACCCGGGTAATGACCGGGGCCACCAAGCTGGCCTGCAAACTGGACATGAGCGTCGGGTATCTGCGTTACCGCTACCGGGAGGGGGGAGGATATGAAATGAGCGTGGTCCCGCTCACCGCCCATGCCGCCCAGTGCCAGCCGGAAGACCTTATGAAACAGTATTATAAGCTGCTGGAGGAAGATATTAGGGAACAACCCTGGAACTACCTTTGGTCGCATAAAAGATGGAAATGATGAAAAAGATGTTTACAGCCGCCCTGGCCCTCCTGGCAGGTCTTGCCCTGCAGGCCCAGGAAAGCACCTACAGCCTGCCTTCCACCACTTTTGTGGTAGAGGTGGACGCCGTGCAGGAATACTTCTTTGCGGGGCCTTATGCGGCTTTCGCCCCCAAGATGCTGGGCTTCACCGCTCCGGAAAAGGATGCGGTTACCGCCCACGTAACCCGTGTGGCGTTGCAGCCCTGTGTGGAGGCGGATCCATCGGCCCGTTATCCCGTGGAGGCGGGGTTGGAGTACCTCTTGAGCCTTAGCGCGCAGGGGCTCGTCTGCTTCCGGGATACCCTGGAGGCCGATGCCCTCAGATGGCGTTTCTCGCCCATCCCTTCCCGGAACTGGACGGACAAGGGCCTCACCGGCTCTGACGTCCTCCGCACGAAAACCACCGTGGAGCTGGTGCAGGTAGATACCGGCTTTGTCCAGATGCCTGTGAGCCGGAAAGTGCCGGGCACCAAGACCCTGGAAGAGAAGGCTGCCGAAGCGGCCGAGATTATCCTCGCCGTCCGCCAGGAACGCATGGACATTGCCATGGGACATACGGACGCCGCTTTCTCCGGAGAGGCCCTGCAGGCCGCCCTGGACGAGCTTTCCCGCATAGAGGAGGAATACCTGGCCCTATTCCGGGGCTATAAGGTGGAACGTCCGCTGCATGGGATTTTCGACGTCCAGCCATCGGCCGATGAACGCGTCCAGCGCTACGTGGCCTTCCTCCTCTCGGACACCGACGGCCTCAAGGCCGAAGGGCGGGGGACTCCTTTCTATCTGGAACTTGAGGCGGAGACCAATCCGGAGCCGGTAGATGCCGGCGGCCGCCGCAGGGTCCTCCGTTACCGCGAACCAGCCATCTGCACCGTGCGTCTCACCCAGGACGGCCGGGACCTGCTGGTAACCCGTGCACCCGTGTACCAGCTTGGCGCAGAATGCAGCTATACCGTAAAATAATTCAATAACCAAGTAATTATGAGCATTAAAGACCTTGAACCGAAAGTTGTTTGGAACAACTTTTACCAGTTAACCCAGATTCCCCGTCCTTCCAAGCACGAGGGTAAAGTAATTGAGTATCTTTACAATTGGGGCGTTTCCCACGGCTTTGAAACCATTAAGGACGAGACCGGCAACATCATCATACGCGTGCCGGCTACCCCGGGCATGGAAAACCGCCGCGGCGTCATCCTGCAGGGCCATATGGACATGGTGCCGCAGAAGACCTCGGACTCCAACCACAACTTCCTCACGGACCCCATCAACGCGTACATTGACGGCGAATGGGTAACGGCCGACAGAACCACCTTGGGCGCCGATAACGGCATGGGCGTGGCCCTGGGCCTCTCCGTGCTGGAGGATGCTTCCGTTAAGCACGGTCCCGTGGAAATCCTGGTCACCTACGACGAGGAAACCGGCATGACGGGCGCCACTATGCTAAAGCCCGGCATTCTCAAGGGCGACATCCTCATCAACCTGGACTCCGAGGACGAGGGCGAGCTCTGCGTGGGCTGCGCCGGCGGCCTGGATGCAACCGCCCAGTTCAAGTATCTTAAGTATGTGACTCCCGCTGGCAGCAAGGGCCTTAAACTCACCGTCAAAGGCCTCCAGGGCGGTCACTCCGGCATGGACATCTCCCTGTACCGCGCCAACGCCAACAAGGTGATGTGCCGCATCCTTCTTCCGCTCATTGAACTCTTTGGCGTGAAGGTGGTCAGTTTCACCGGCGGCTCCCTCCGCAATGCCATCCCGTTCGAGGCGGCAGCCGAGGTGGTGGTGCCCCAGGAGAACCTGAAGGCCGTGAAGAAGCTCATAGACAGCATCTTTGCCGAGGTGAAGGCCGAATATGCCGAGTCGGATCCGTCGGCCGCCCTCTATGTGGACGACGTGCCCGCAGCACCCAAGTTCATCCAGGGCTCCGTGATGCTCCGCGCCGTCAAGGCCATCATCGCCTGCCCGTCCAACGTGATCCGCATGAGCCAGAGTATGGCCGGCCTCACGGAGACTTCCATCAACCTTGCCATCGTGCGCACGGAGAAGGGCAAGATCACCGTCCACAGCCTCATGCGCAGCGCCATTGACACCGCCAAGGCCGATCTGGCCGAACGCATCCGCTGCATCTTCGAGCTGGCTGGGGCCGATTCCATTTCCTTCGCCGGCGGCTACAGCGGCTGGCGTCCGAAGCTGGACACGCCCATGAACAAGGTGATGATGGAACAGTTCCAGAAAGTCTACGGCTATCCCATGAAGATCATGGCCACCCACGGCGGTCTGGAATGCGCCCTCCTGGGAGCCAAGTATCCCAACTGGGAGATGGTTTCCATAGGACCCACCGTCCGCTTCCCGCACAGCCCGGACGAGAAGGTGAACATCGCCTCCGTAGCCCGCACCTGGGATTACCTGAAGGTGGTCCTGGAGAATGTCCCTGCCAAATAGTTTTGCTTATTTGCTTAATTATCAATTTGTTATATGAATACCCTGCTGTAAATGTGCAGCAGGGTATTATAGTATTTCATTGATTATCAGAGAAATAAACGAAATGCCGAAAGCTGAACACCTTCGGCATTTGTGCAAATAGTACCTGTCAGCGACCGATCATATCTCCCTTGCGGCACGGTTTGCAGGGGCAAAGGTGGGAGAATGTACGGAGCTGTGCAAGGAAACGCTAAACGGATTTCTTCCGCGGGAAATGAGGGAAAGATTTGGTTTTCCGTAAATTAATGCGTATATTTGCAGTCCTTTTTGGCACCTTAGAAGCCCAAAAAGAACGTAAAACATTTATAAACAATTAATTAACAAACAATGGTTAACCAGTACGAAACCGTTTTCATTGCAACTCCCGTTTTGTCTGACACCCAGATGAAGGAAGCGGTTGCCAAGTACGTCAAGCTCATCACCGACAACGGTGGCGAGATTGTGTACCAGGAGGATTGGGGCCTGCGTCAGCTCGCTTATCCCATC
>JAIKYL010000237.1 GCA_024683255.1 Bacteroidales bacterium
TGGCCTCTTCCAGAGCGATGAGGGCGGAGCCCACGCGGTTGGTCTGACCGGCGCCGATGCCGATGGTATGGTTGTCACGGACAACAGCTATAGCGTTGGATTTCACGTGTTTCACTATCTTCCAGCCAAAGTTGGCATCGGCCAGCTGGGCGGCGATGGGCTTTACCTTGGTGACGCACATTTCGGGTACCACCTTCTCCACCTGGGTATCCAGCTGCTGGGCCAGCAGGCCGCCGTTCACGCTGATGTACTGAGGAATGGCAGCGTTGCTGCGGGTCATATCCACCTGCATCACGCGGAGGTTCTTCTTGGCGGAAAGGATTTCCAGGGCCTCGGGGCTATAATCCGGGGCTATCACAATCTCCAGGAAGATGGGCTTCATGCCCAGGGCCACCTCGGCGGTGAGGGTGCGGTTCACACCCACGATGCCGCCGTAGATGCTCACCTTGTCGGCCTCATATGCGGCCTGCCAGGCCTCTTCGATGGTCTTACCCACAGCGGCGCCGCAGGGATTCATGTGCTTGAGGGCCACGCAGAAAGGCTCTTCGAAGTCCCGCAGCACGTTGAGGGCGGCGTTGGCGTCCTGGATGTTATTGTAAGAGAGTTCCTTACCCTGGATCTGCTTGGCAAAGGCCAGGGAGAAGGGTGCGGGCTCCAGGGCAGCGTAGAAATTGGCGCTCTGATGAGGGTTCTCGCCGTAGCGGAGGCCCTGCTTGAGGTCATACTCCAGGAAGAGCTTCTCGTTCAGGCCGGCGGCCTTGCGCATAAAAGTGGCGATGCAGGCATCGTATTCGGCCGTGTGGGTATAGGCCTTGGCCGATAGTTTCAGACGAGTCTCGTCGGAAGTGCAACCCTTGGCGCGGAGTTCGGCGAGGACGGTGTCATAATCGGCCGGATCGCAGACGATGGTAACGTCCTTCCAGTTCTTGGCGGCGCTGCGCACCAAGGAAGGGCCGCCGATGTCGATATTCTCAATGGCATCCTCCAAGGTAACGCCTTCCTTGGCGATGGTCTGGCGGAAAGGATACAGATTCACACAAACCAGCTCGATGGTCTCAATCCCGTTCTCCTTAAGGGTTTCCATGTGGGCGGGGACGTCCCGGCGGGCCAGGATGCCGCCGTGCACCTTGGGATGCAGGGTCTTCACCCGGCCGTCACAGATTTCCGGGAAGCCGGTGACTTCGCTGATGCCGATGGTCTTTACGCCCTCTTTCTCCAGCAGTTTCTGGGTGCCGCCCGTGGCGATGATTTCCCAACCCAGGTCCACAAGACCCTTCACAAAGGGCACGAGACCGCTTTTGTCACTTACACTTACTAACGCTCGCATAACAGTTTCTTTATGGTTTCTACATATAATTCATGTTCAATCTTCTGGCCGATCCTGTGGACCTCGGCGGGGTCTGAGCCTTCGTAGGGGAAGGCACGCTGGGCGATGATCTTTCCACCGTCCAGATCGGCATTTACCCAGTGGATGGTGATGCCGTACACCTTCACGCCGTAGGCCACCGCGTCTTCCACAGCATGGGCGCCCTTGAAGGAAGGCAACAACGAAGGATGGATGTTGATAATCTTGCCCTCATAGGCCTGCAGCAGGGTTTCTCCCACAATGCGCATATAGCCCGCCAGGCAAACCAAATCTACCTTTTTGGCATCCAGCAACTTCACAATTTCCGCCTCATAGCCGGCCTTGGAGGCATAGCTCTTGGGTGAAAAGACAAAGGTTTCAATGCCGAATTCCTTAGCCCTTTCGATGACCGCGGCGCCGGGTTTGTCGCACACCATCACTGCCACCCGGGCGTCCAGAACGCCGCTGGCGCAGGCCTTGGCGATGGCCACGAAATTGGTGCCGGTGCCGGAGGCAAATACCGCTAATTGTTTCATAGCAAAATGATATTTACGCCTTCCTTATCCGTCACCTTGCCAATCACGGAGGCCTTCTCCCCGTGGGCTTCCAGGATAGAAATGGCCTTGGGGGCCTCCGCAGCGTCCATAACGGCAATCATGCCGATGCCCATGTTGAAGATGTTGAACATCTCCCTGTGCGGTACGCCGCCCCATTTTTCCAGCATCCTGAATACCGGCAGGATTTCCCAGCTGCCTTCCTGGATTTCCAGGCCCTGGCCTTTCTGCAGTACGCGCGGGATGTTCTCGTCAAAACCGCCGCCGGTGATGTGAGCCACCCCGTGCACGTCGCACTGGCGGATTACATCCAGCATCTGCTTCACATAGATCTTGGTAGGGGTCATGAGCACTTCTCCCAGCTTCCGGCCACCGAATTCTGGAATGGCGTCCTGGTAGCTGAGCCCGGCATCGGCCACAATTTTGCGCACCAGGGAGAAGCCGTTGGAATGCACGCCGGAGGAAGCTATGCCCACCAGCACATCCCCCACTTTCACCTTGGAGCCGTCTATGAGTTTGGATTTCTCCACCACGCCAGTAGTATAGCCGGCTATGTCGTATTCACCGTCCTCGTACATGCCGGGCATCTCGGCCGTCTCGCCGCCCACCAGGGCGCAGCCCGCCTGGCGGCAGCCTTCGGCCACACCGGCTACTATAGCCTCCACCTTTTCCGGAATATTGTGCCCCAGGGCCACGTAGTCCAGAAAAATGAGCGGTTCGGCCCCTTGCGCCAGCACGTCGTTCACGCACATGGCCACGGCATCGATGCCGATGGTGTCGTGCTTGTCCATGGCAAAGGCAATCTTGAGCTTGGTGCCAACGCCATCCGTGCCGCTCACCAGTACGGGTTCCCTGATGCCCAGCGCCGAGAGGTCGAACATGCCCCCGAAGGAGCCGATATTGCCCATGGAGCCCGTGCGGGCAGTGGATGCCACGTGCTGCTTGATGCGGCGGACCACTTCGTATCCCGCCTCCAGGTTCACACCTGCATTCTCATAAGTTTTGGCCATAGTCTATTCGTTTTCTACGGATTCGTCATAAAGTAATGTAGGATACTCGCCGGTGAAGCAGGCTTGGCAGGGATCGGCACAGCCGAAGGCCGATGCCTTGGTGGATTCCGGGCTCAGATAGCCCAGGGAATCGGCCCCGATGGCCTCCCTGGCCTCCTCCAGCGTCCGGTGGGAGCAGAGGAGCTCTTCCGGGGTGGAAGTATCCACGCCATAATGGCAGGTAAAGCGCATCATGGGACTGGCGATACGCACGTGCACCTCCTTGGCACCGGCTTCCCGCAGCATTTTCACTATTTTGAGGGAGGTGGTGCCGCGGACGATGGAGTCGTCCACCAGCACAACCCGCTTGCCTTCCACAATGCTGCGCACCGGAGAAAGCTTCATTTTAACGCCCAATTCCCGGATGGATTGCACCGGCTGGATGAAGGTACGGCCTACGTATTTGTGCTTCACCAGG
>JAIKYL010000051.1 GCA_024683255.1 Bacteroidales bacterium
CGCAGCACGGGTTCCGTGGGCAGTTCCCGTTCCGGCTCTTCCTCCGGTGCATACCGCAATTCCGGATCTTCTTCCGGCACCTACCGCAGCTCCTCTTCCGGCAGTTCCACCCGTTCTTCCGGCGGCAGCTCGGCCCGCTCCTCCTCCAGCAGCAGCTCGGCCCGCTCCTCCTCCAGCAGTAGCTCCACCCGTTCTTCCGGTGGCTACTCCGGTGGCAGCAGCACCCGCTCGTCCGGCGGTGGTGGCGGCTATTCCGGCGGTGGCGGTGGCGGCGGTAGCCGTTCTTCCGGCGGCGGTTCCTCCGGCGGCGGTGGAGGCGGATCCTCCAGCCGTTCCGGCGGTAGAAGATAATTAATTGAGCAGTAAGAAAATGAAAAGATTATATACCATCGTTTTGATGGTAGCGGTCGCAGTACCGGCCGCTGCCCAGAACTGGCAGGACGCCCTGCTGTTCTCGGAGAATGTGTATAGCGGCACGGCCCGTACCGTGGGTATGGGCAATGCCGTAACGGCCATCGGCGGAGACCCCGGAACCCTGGTTTTCAATCCCGCAGGGTCGGCCGTCGCCGCATATTCCCAGTTCTCCATTACGCCGGGATTCACGTTCTCATCGGCCTCCGCTACGGGAACCATCCTGGACGGGGATACCCAGCCCATCGGTTTTGGGGACCAGTACCGGACAGCCTTCATGCGGCTCAAGATGCCCAACCTGTCGTATATAGCCTCCATGGATACCGGCAGGCGCCGCGGGCTCAAGCGTTATTCCTTCGGTTTTGCCCTCAATTCCACCAATAATTTCACCTCCCGTTTCAATGCCGCGGGGGTGAATGTGGATAATTCCTTTGCCGCTTCGCTGGCTTCATCGGCCGACGGCTATTCCGAATATGCGTTGGGTACCCAGGACTGGTACGATTCCCCGGCCCTGTGGCGCGATATGGTGGGCTACCGCAGCGGAATGATCAGTGGCGTGGAGGGTATGGACGGCGCGTACATTGCCCTCACGGAAGTACGGGACGAAGCCGGGAATTTCCGCCTGGCAGCTCCGGTGTTCCAGAAATACGGACGCCAGACCAACGGTTATAAGAGCGATTTCCTCCTTAATTTCGCCCTCAACTTCTCGGATACCTTCTACTTGGGTGCCAACCTGGGCTTCACCAACCTTAATTACAATCAGGTGGAGTACTGGCAGGAGAGCCCGGCCAACGAGAACGATTTCCCCACCATCGGCTATGCCGACGGCACCACGGCCCGTTTCACCTCCCTGCTCATGCAGTATAACTACAGGGCTTCCGGCACCGGACTGTATCTGAAGGCCGGATTCCTGTGGCGTCCTTTCCCTTCGCTGCGCCTGGCCGCGGCCGTGCAGACGCCCACCATGTTGCATATCACGGAGCGTTACGGCTACAAGGGGCAGGTGAGTCTGTCGGGTAAGGCCTATCCGTCGGCCTCCTCGCCGGAGGACCAGTGGAGCTATGTGCTGCGTGAACCCCTGCGGTTCAATGCGGGACTGGCCTTCTCCCTGGGCAGCCTGGCTGTCCTGAGTGCCGATTATGAAATGGTTAACTACGGTGCCAACCGCTTCTCCATTGACACTTCGGAGGAAGTGGGTTTCGTGGAGTCCACTTTCTATTCACAGAACAAGGAAATAGAGCAGGTGCTTGGCATTTCCCACATGCTGCGGGCCGGTCTGGAAGTGAAGGTTCATCCCGCCGTTTCTCTGCGTGCAGGCTACAACCTCACCACCGGAGCAGAACGTGAGTTCGCCTCCCTTCTTAAGCATGCCTTCTCCCTGGGTGCCGGCTATGCCTCCAACGGACCTTTCTATATGGATATGGCCGTCCGCCTCAGAACCGTTCCCAACGAGTACCTTATCCCGTATTATTACTATTACGCACCCAGCGTAGACAATTATCAGGACAAGTATATTTGGGAAAGCATCATCACTCCGGAAATAGAGGTCCGCTCCTTTCTGGTAGACGCCCTTTTAACCCTGGGTTGGCGTTTCTGAGCATTCCACAGGCTCACGCACTTTTTCTGCCTACGTTACCCCCACCCGAAACCCCTCCCCTCGGGGGAGGAACTTAACAAAGGATGGTTATATGACATTTTGGCAGTTTCGTCCCATTGGCACGAAGTTGGATTATTTGATGGCGTCGCCCTCACCGGGTGGCGCCTGTTTTTGTAAAACAAATAAACAATAGATACTATGGGAAAGATTATCGGCATCGACCTGGGAACCACTAATTCCTGCGTCGCAGTGATGGAAGGCAACCAGCCAACCGTCATCATCAACAATGAGGGGCAGCGTACAACCCCTTCCGTGGTGGCTTTCACCGACGGCGGAGAACGCAAGATCGGCTCTCCTGCAAAGCGTCAGGCCATCACCAATCCCCACAACACGGTGTTCTCCATCAAGCGTTTCATGGGTGAAACCTATGATCAGGTGACCACCGAAGTTAACCGCGTCCCCTACAAGGTGATCCGCGGAGAGAACAATACCCCGCGCGTGGACATCAGCGGCAAGCTCTATACGCCGCAGGAGATATCGGCCATGATCCTTCAGAAGATGAAGAAGACGGCCGAAGAGTATCTGCGTCAGGAGGTTACGGAGGCGGTTATCACCGTTCCGGCATACTTCAGCGACTCCCAGCGTCAGGCCACCAAGGAAGCTGGCCGCATCGCCGGTCTGGACGTGAAGCGTATCATCAACGAACCCACCGCTGCAGCTCTGGCATACGGCCTTGACAAGAAGGACAAGGATATGAAGGTGGCTGTGTACGACTTGGGTGGCGGTACCTTCGATATCTCCATCCTGCAGCTGGGCGACGGCGTTTTCGAGGTACTTTCCACCAACGGTGACACCCACCTGGGCGGCGATGACTTCGATCAGGTTATCATTGACTGGCTGGCCCAGGAGTTTGCCGCAGAGAACGGCGGTATTGACCTCAAGAAGGACCCCATGGCCCTGCAGCGTCTTAAGGAAGCTGCCGAAAAGGCCAAGATCGAGCTTTCCAGCCAGACTTCCACGGAGATCAACCTTCCGTACATTATGCCGGTGGACGGCGTGCCCAAGCACCTTGCAAAGACCCTCACCAGGGCCAAGTTCGAGCAGCTTTCCGACGCCCTCTTCCAGCGCTCCATCGCCCCTTGCCGCCAGGCCCTGAGCGATGCACACCTGAATCCTTCGGACATTGACGAGGTTCTCCTGGTGGGCGGTTCCACCCGTATCCCTTACGTGCAGGAACTGGTGAAGAACTTCTTCGGCAAGGAGCCCAACAAGAGCGTGAACCCGGACGAGGTGGTTGCCATCGGCGCCTCCATCCAGGGCGGTGTGCTGGCCGGCGACGTCAAGGACGTGCTGCTGCTGGATGTCACTCCGCTTTCCCTGGGTATCGAGACCCTGGGCGGCGTAATGACCAAGCTCATTGAATCCAACACCACCATCCCCGCCAAGAAGAGCCAGATCTTCTCCACCGCGGCCGATAATCAG
>JAIKYL010000054.1 GCA_024683255.1 Bacteroidales bacterium
AATCCACTGAATTTCTTCGTCCCGGCGCCACCAGGTTAGCTGGCGTTTGGCGTAGTGGCGGGTGTTGGCCTGGATGTGCTTGATGGTGGTCTCCAGGTCGAAGGAACCGTCAAAGTATTCGAACATTTCCCGGTAGCCAACCGTCTGAAGGGGTGTCAGGTCCCGGTACTTCAGCAGGCTCCGGGCCTCCTCCTCCAGCCCCTCTTCCATCATCTTGAGAACGCGGGCGTCCGTTCGGGCATAAAGCTCCTCCCGGGGCCGTTCCAGGCCGATTTTCTTGATTGTGAAGCTACGCTCCTTGAACGTGCGGGTCTTGAAGGAAGAGAAAGGGTTTCCGGTAAAGAGGCATACCTCCAGGGCACGCACCACCCTTCGGCCATTGGTGAGGTCAATTTCCTCATAGGTAACCGGATCCAGCTCCTTGAGCTGTTCGGCCAGCACCTCCACACCTTCGTCCTTCAGGCATTCGATGAGGTGCTCCCGCAATTGTATCGGCACTTCCGGGAAGTCGTCCAGGCCATAGCAGAGGGCGTCTATGTAGAGCATGGAACCGCCGCACATTATGAGCGTTTCATGTCCTTCGGCAAAGAGCCGGTGGATGAGCCTGAGGGCCTCCACTTCGTAAATCCCGGCGGTGTAGGGCTGTGTAATGGGGATTTCGCGGATGAAATAATGCTTCACGGCCGACAGCTCCTCCTCCGAGGGTACGGCCGTGCCGATGCGCATTTCCTTATAGATTTGCCGGGAGTCGCAGGAGATCACGGGAGAGCCCACTTCCAGGGCACGTTTGATGGCATAGGCCGTTTTGCCTACACCGGTGGGGCCGAGTATAATCTCCAGCGTGTGCCCCATTCCCTATTCGTTCTCGTCAAAGATTTCCTTGCCGTCTTCGTCTTCCTCTTCTTCGTCCTCCTCACCCTCTTCTTCGTCCTCAAAGTCTTCGTCGTCCAGATCCTCCGGTTCTTCACCGGGCAGGTAACGCTGCTTTTCCGGAAGGTCTTCGAAGGCCACATAGCCGTTCTCGAACTCAATGGGGTTGGGGCCCTTGGATTCCGTAAGAACCGGGAAATCCGGATTCACCTTGGCAGGGGTGGTATCCTCCTCCACGGAGATGTTCACGCTCTTGCGGTTGGTTACGTCGTAGAAGTACACAAAGCTGGCGGCGCCGGCCTTCACGGCCTTTTCCAGCGAGACGGCGTCCACCGTGCCGGAGCCCAGGTCGAAGAGGCCGTAACGGCCGGTGACGGCACCGTCGGCCGAAAGGGCCTTGAACATGATGAGCACGTCCTGGGGGAATTCCATATCGGCCCTCAGCTGCTTGTGGAGCGTATAAAGGGTGGTGGCGCCGTGCACCAGATATATCCTGTAGAAACCTTTTATCCCGTTAAGGGTGACTTTCAGTTTAAAAACCATAGGTTGCAGTTCGTTTAGCGAATTCAAATATACTGCTTTTTTCCGGTTCAATTGCAATTTTCTCCAAAAAACGCTACATTCGTGGTAATGGATCTTTTTGACGCATATTCCAGCATCGCCGCCCCCTCCGAAGGCCTGTTCAAGGACAACGGTTCCCGCTTCATTGCACTGGCGTATCCGGTAGAGACGGAAGAGGAGGTAAAGACCATCGTGGCGGGCCTCAGGAAGCAGTATCACGACGCCCGGCACCACTGCTATGCCTACAGGCTGGGATACAAAGGGGACGTTTTCCGCAGCTCGGACGACGGAGAACCTTCCGGCAGCGCCGGCCGTCCCATCCTGGGGCAGATAGACTCGGCCGGACTCAGTGACATCCTGGTGGTGGTGGTGCGTTACTTCGGCGGCATCAAGCTGGGCATCCCGGGCCTTATCCGGGCCTATAAGACCTCTACGGCCGATGCCCTCGCTCATGCCCAGGTGGTAGAAAAGATTGCCGGTAAATGGATCCGCCTGTCCTTTGGCTATGAAGCCATGAATTCCGTGATGAAAGTACTCAAGGAGATGGACCTTCCCCAGCGTGCCCAGGACTTTGGGGCGGAGTGCTCCCTGGAGGTGCGCGTACGGCTGTCGGCCCTGGACAGCTTTTATGAAAAAATGGGAAATGATATAAAATTGGAAGAAATATAGGAAATTCAGATTATAATTTTTATCTTTACGAACTATTAACATTAAAAATTATTAATAACTACAAAATAACATCATGTCTAAGAAAGTTCATGTTTTCAATGCAGGCCCCTGCCTTCTGCCGCAGGTAGCCATCGACAACGCCATCGCCGCTCTCAAGGACTTCAGCGGAACCGGTATTTCCCTCATTTCCATCTCCCACCGCACCAAGGAATGGGACGCCGTTATGGATGAATGCCGTGCCCTGTGGAAAGAGCTCCTGCACATTCCGGACACCCATGAGGTTGTGTTCCTGGGCGGCGGCGCCTCCCTCCAGTTCCTCTATGTGGCCATGAATTACCTGGAGAAGAAGGCCGCCTATCTGGACACCGGCGTCTGGGCCCACAAGGCCCTGGTAGAGGCCCAGGGTATCGGCGAGGCATACGCCATCGCCTGCTCCAAGGACAAGAACTACACCTATATTCCCAAGGGATACGAGGTTCCCGCAGACCTGGACTATCTGCACATCACCACCAACAACACCATCTACGGTACGGAAATCAAGGAAGACTACGATGTCCCCTGCCCCCTCATCGCCGATATGTCCTCGGACATCATGTCCCGCCCGGTGGATGTGAGCAAGTATGACCTCATTTACGGCGGCGCCCAGAAGAACGTGGGCCCTGCCGGTGTCATCTTCGCCATTATCAAGAAGGACTCCCTGGGCCGCGTTACCCGTCACCTTCCCACCATGCTCAACTACCAGACCCATATAGACAAGCTCTCCATGTTCAACACGCCTCCCGTGTTCAACATCTTCGTGATGAACGAGACCCTCAAGTGGATCAAGAGCGTGGGCGGCGTAGAGGCCATCCAGAAGATCAACCAGAAGAAGGCCGATCTGTTGTACGGGGAAATTGACCGCAACCCGTTCTTTGTGGGCACCGCCGTCAAGGAAGACCGTTCCCTCATGAACGTATGCTTCGTGATGGCTCCCGGCTATGAAACCCTCCAGGACGAATTCATGGCCTTTGCCAAGGAACGCGGCATGGTGGGCATCAAGGGCCATCGCTCCGTGGGCGGTTTCCGCGCCTCCCTGTACAACGCCTGCACCGTAGAGGATGTCCAGGCCCTGGTGGACTGCATGAAGGAATTTGAAAATCTGCACAAATAATGAAAGTCTTATTAGCAACCCAGAAGCCTTTTGCCGCCAAGGCCGTGGAAGGCATTGTATCCATCCTTACCGAAGCAGGTCACAAGGTAGAAAAATTGGAGAACTACGCCAGTCAGGATGTCCTTGTTGCCTCCGTGGCCGATGCGGAAGCCCTCATCGTCCGCTCCGACAAAGTGACGGCGGAAGTAATGGCCGCCGCTCCCAAACTCAAGATCGTGGTCCGTGCCGGCGCCGGCTTTGACAACGTGGACCTGGAAGCCGCTACCGCCCGTGGAATTGTGGTCATGAACACGCCCGGACAGAACTCCAACGCCGTGGCCGAACTGGCCCTCGGCCTCATGATCTTCGCCGCCCGCACCCACTTCACCCCGGCCACTGGCAGCGAGCTGCAGGGCAAGCGCCTGGGCGTGCAGGCATACGGCAATGTCGGTCGCCTCGTCGGCCAGAAAGCCAAAGCCCTAGGTATGGAAATCTGCGCTCTGGATCCCTTCCTCACGGACGAGCAGATCCTGGCCGGCGGAGCCACTCCCGTGCACTCCGTAGAGGAGCTGTATGCCGCTTCGGACTATCTTTCCATCCACATCCCGGCCCTTCCCGCCACCATCAAGAGCATTGGCTACGACCTTATTACCAAGATGCCCAAGGGTGCCACGCTGGTGAATACCGCCCGCAAGGAAGTCATTGACGAGGAAGGCCTCTTCAAGGCCCTCCAGGAGCGGGAAGACCTCAAGTATGTCACGGACGTGATGCCGGACAATTACGACAGGCTCACCAAGGACTTTGGCCTCCGCGTATTCGCAACGCCCAAGAAGATGGGTGCCCAGACGGCCGAAGCCAATGTGAACGCCGGCCTGGCCGCCGCCCGCCAGATTGTGGACTTCTTCGCAACCGGTAACCGTAAATTCCAGGTAAATAAGTAGTTATGGTAAGAGTAAAGCCCTTTGCGGCCATCCGGCCGCCCAAGGATCTGGTGACCGAAGTAGCGGCACCGCCGTACGATGTTTTGAACTCTGAGGAAGCCCTGGCCATGGCCGGGGAAAAGAGCCTCCTGCACATCACCAAGCCGGAAATTGACTTCAAGCCCATTGCCGGGGAGCACGAGCAGCGCACCTACGACAAGGCCGTGGAGAACTTCAAGCTCTGGAAAGAGCGCGGCTGGCTGGTACGCGAGGACAAGGAAAAGTACTATGTGTATGCCCAGACCATGGGCAAGCGCACCCAGTACGGTATTGTCCTCTGCGCCCATACGGACGATTACGCAAATGGCATCATCAAGAAGCACGAGCTCACCCGCAAGGACAAGGAAGACGACCGCATGGTCCACGTCCGCATCCAGAACGCCAACATAGAGCCGGTCTTCTTCGCCTTCAAGGACCACAAGGAACTTGGAGAGATCATCGCCAAAACTGCCGCCGGCAAGCCTGAGTACAAGTTCACGGACGAAAACAAGTTCGTCCACACCTTCTGGGTAATCGATGACGACGCTACCAACGCCCGCATCACGGAAATCTTCTCCAAGGACATCGACGCCTTCTATGTGGCCGATGGTCACCACCGCACCGCCGCAGCAGCCCGCGTAGGCGCGGAGAAGAAGGCTCAGAACCCTCATCATACCGGTAATGAAGAGTACAACTTCTTCATGGCCGTGTGCTTCCCTCAGAGCCAGCTTGCGATCATTGACTACAACCGCGTAGTCAAAGACCTGAACGGTCTCTCTGAAGAGCAGTTCCTCAAGGCCCTGGAAGAGGACTTTGAGGTGTCGCTGGCCACCAAGCCGCGTTGCGGCCGTCCGGCCAAGCCGTATGCCCCCACCGGCCTTCACAACTTCTCCATGTATCTGGGCAAGAACTGGTACAGCCTCACTGCCAAACCGGGCCGTTACAACGACGCAGACCCCATCGGCGTACTGGATGTGACCATCCTTTCCAACCTGGTGCTGGACAAGCTGCTGGGCATCAAGGACCTGCGCACAGACAAGCGCATAGACTTCGTAGGTGGTATCCGCGGCCTGGGAGAGCTCTCCCGCCGCGTGGACTCCGGAGAGATGAAGGTGGCTTTCGCCCTCTATCCCGTCTCCATGGACCAGCTCATCCGCATTGCGGACACAGGCAACATCATGCCGCCCAAAACCACCTGGTTCGAACCCAAGCTCCGCTCGGGACTGGCCATTCACAGTTTGGATTAACGGATTCCCCAAAGCACCACGCCAATACTCACGGAGACGTTGAGGGAGTGCTTGGTGCCTTGCTGGGGGATTTCCAGTGCAAAATCGGCGGCGTCCACGACACACTGTTGGACGCCGCTTACTTCGTTTCCGAAAATAAGGGCGTACTTTTGGTTTCCGGCTTGGAATTCATCAAGCTTTACCGAATGGACGGTTTGCTCTACGGCTATTACCGTGTAGCCATCGGAGCGGAGGCGGCCCACCAGCTCCACCACATCCTGCACCTGCTCGAAGGGAACCGCCTCTTCGGCGCCCAGGGCCACTTTATGCAGTTCCGGGGACGGGGGGACGGGACAGATGCCGCCCAGATAAATCTTATCCACGCCGAAGGCATCGGCCGTGCGGAAGGCGCTGCCCACGTTGTGGGCGCTGCGGATATTGTCCAGCACCAGCACAATGCCGCTTTCCGGCTTTTGCCGATAGGCTTCGGCCGACAGGCGGCCCAGTTCTATGTTGAGCAGTTTTCTGTCTTTCATCGGCACAAAGATAAGGCTTTTTGACGGAAAAAGATTATCTTTGTATGATAGAACTAAATGGTATCTTATGAAACAAGATCTGCAGGTTTTTGACCTTATCAAAAAAGAATACGAGCGCCAGTCTTCCGGTCTGGAACTGATCGCTTCGGAGAACTATGTGTCCAATCAGGTGATGGAAGCCATGGGCTCCATCTGCACCAATAAATATGCGGAAGGTTATCCCGGCAAGCGCTATTACGGCGGTTGTGAGGTAGTGGACCAGATTGAACAGCTGGCCATTGACCGTCTCTGCGCCCTGTATGACGCAGAGTATGCCAATGTGCAGCCGCACTCCGGTGCACAGGCCAACATGGCCGTTACCATGGCCATCCTCAAGCCCGGAGAAACCTTCATGGGCCTGGACCTGTCCATGGGCGGTCACCTCACCCACGGTTCTCCCGTAAACGCCAGCGGCCTTCTTTATCATCCGGTGGCCTACGGCCTCAATCCGGAAACCGGCCGTGTGGACTATGACGAAATGGAGCGCAAGGCCCTGGAATGCAAACCCAAGCTCATCATCGGCGGTGCATCGGCCTATTCCCGCGAGTGGGACTATGAGCGCATGCGCGCTATTGCAGACAGGGTGGGCGCCATCCTCTGGATTGATATGGCCCATACCGCCGGTCTCATTGCCGCCGGCCTCCTCAAGAACCCTGTGAAGTACGCACATATAGTTACCTCCACCACCCACAAGACCCTCCGCGGTCCCCGCGGCGGTATCATCCTCATGGGCAAGGACTTCCCCAATCCCTGGGGCCTCACCACGCCCAAGGGCGAGGTGAAGATGATGAGCGCCATCCTCAATTCCAGCGTATTTCCGGGCATCCAGGGCGGTCCGCTGGAGCATGTAATCGCCGCCAAGGCCGTGGCCTTCTTCGAGGCCGGCCAACCGGAATACAAAGAGTATCAGAAGCAGGTTGTTACCAACGCTGCCGCCATGTGCAAGGAATTCATTGCCAGGGGTTACAAGATTATCTCCGGCGGCACGGACAACCACCTCATGCTCATAGACCTCCGCACCAAGTTCCCGGACCTCACCGGTCGTCTGGCAGAGAAGGAACTGGGGCGGGCCGATATTACCGTGAATAAGAACATGGTGCCCTTCGACAGCCGCAGCGCCTTTGCCACCAGCGGCCTTAGAATCGGCACCCCGGCCATCACTTCCCGCGGCTTTGAGGAGAAGGACATGGTCTTCATCGTGGATCTCATTGACCAGGTGCTCTCCTCGGCCAATGCTCACGCCGAAGCCCTGGCCGCCAAGGAACCGGACGAGAAGCAGACTGCCGAACGAATTGCACACAAGCTAATCCTGGATGAGGTAAAACGCAAGGTGCACATGATGACATCCGGCCGCCCGCTGAACAGGTACTAGGTCAGCCGCCAATCCTAGATTATTTCTATATCCTTTGACGGAAGCCAGCCCTGGCGGCCGTCGGCAATCTCAATGTTGGTATAGCCGGAAACGGTATCCAGGACCTTCACCGAAGTGCCTTCGTGCAGGATGAAGAGGTCCTTGGCTGTATCGGCCGAAGGGGAACTCTTCACGGAAGAGACCGGACGCATCACTATGGCGCGGTTCTGCTGACGGGCCTCCGTGCGTTGCCACTGGGCAAAGTCCCAGCCCAGCAGGGCCAGAAGCAGCGTGACAATGCCAGCGAAGAAGCCCAGCCGGCGCCGGCCCCTGGTGGAGCCCAGCAGGAACAGCAGCGCCAACACCACCGTGGCGGCCAGGAACACTATCGACAGCACCGCCCAGGTGTTGGACGGCAGCAGGTAGCACATGGAGTGTCCCCAGGCCTCGAAGAAGATTTCCGGCACCTCCTCTATGCGGTCCTGCGTCTGGGAACGGGCGAATTCCAGGTTGTAGCGCACATCGGCGTCGGAAGGATCCAGGCGCAGCGCACGCTCGTACCAGAGGATGGCCGGGGCAATCTCGCCGGTCTTGAAGTACGCGTTGCCCAGATTATAATACAGTTCCTTGGACATGAGGCCGGCAGCCCTCACCTCTTCCCAATCCTGCAGGGCCGATGCATAATCACCGGCGGTATAGGCCTCCACGCCGGAGGTCCAGAGGGAATCCGGATAGGACTGGGCGGCCCGGGCGTTGACCCCGAACGAAAGCAGAAGCAATAGCGACAGGAACATGGTTGCCACCTTACCGCTGCGGGAAGGAGTCTTTTTCATGGACGAATCTATGGCCGTAATGAGCGAGACGGCCTGCTCGTAATGGGCGTTCATGGCCTCGTGGCCAGCATCCGGAGCATAGCGGGCAAATTCACAGGCATCCAGGAGGGCGGTGAAATCCGCCGCCAATGCCTCCGAGGCGCCCCGCTCCACAAGGGCCGATGCTATGTTCTCCTTGTTCTGGTCGGCCATATCCATGGACAGCTTGTCTCCCACAAAGCCCAGCAAGGAACGGTGCAACTCCTCGTAGAAGGCCGTGTAGAGGTTCTTCTGCAGGAATTCGCGGGCCTGGGCCAGACGCTTGAGAGCCTGCCTGGTGGCCTTGCGGTTGCGCGTTCCCACTACATCGGCCCGTCTGGCAGCCACCTTGCGGAAGCCCAGCCAGAAGCCGAAGCCTGCCAGCAGCAGTAGCGCCACCAGGATCCACCACAGCGGGGAATACACGAAGAAGCCCTTCTCGGCGCCCAGGGAGGTGCGCGTGCGGATAAAGCGGATGTCGTCACCCAGGTTCTTCACCCCCTTGCGGTCCACCGTAAGCTGTGAACCTCCGTCCACCACTGGCTGGCCGGAACCCGTTGCGCGGGCCACCTTGAGCCGGAGGGAATCCGTGGCGGCCGTCTGGTATCGGCGGGCGGAAACATCATAATAGCCATACTTAACCGGTGCAATGGTAAATTCTCCGGGACTGCGCGGGATGAAGGGATATTCGAAAGTCTTAGAGCCGGAAGTGCCACTCTTGTCGGCATTTACGGTGGTGCGAACGTCGTAGACTTCAAAGTCCGGCGGGAAGCTCACCTTGGGGGCTTCCAGGAGGGCGATGTTGCCTTTACCGGACACCGTGACCAGCAGCGATGCCGCATCGTGCGTCTTGAGGGAATCCTTGCTCAGACGGGCCTGGACAGTGAAATTGCCCACGCCGCCGCCAAAGGAAGCCGGCGCTCCGGCAGGCAAGGCCGATACATGCAGGGTGGGAGAAGCGGTATAGACGCGCTGGCGGGTGGTCACATAGTCGTTCTCAAAGAAATCGTCAAAGATGGAGCCCGTGCTCCTGCGGCGCTGCTGATTAACCAGGCACACCACCTCGGCCGGTTCAATGGTCTGGTCCCCCGCTTTCTGCGGGATAATCACCCATCGGCGGAGCACGGCGGCGTTGTACATCTTGCCGTCCACCTGCTCCCGCTGGAAATCAATGTTGGAAGGACTTTCCACCTCCTGGCTCCAGAAGCCGTTGAAGGAAGGGAATTTGGCATTTTCAAAGCCCACCAGGTTGGTGCGGTGGTAAATCTTGAGGGTGGCCGTCACGGGCTCGCCCACCACCACGGAGGAACGGCTGAGGGTGAGGCGCATGAAGATATCGGCCTCAGAGCTGCGGGAACTGCCACTCTGCCCGGCCGATGAATCGTCGGCCCCCTGGGAGGAAGAGCCCTGGGCCGATGAACGGGAGCCATTATCCACCACCTGCACACTCACGGGGCGGGACTGGATGGTGGAACCCTTCACCTTGGCCGTGGCGGCAGGAAGGGTGAAAGTACCGGTCTTCCGGGCCTGAAGGATGTAGGTATAGGAGGTCTGGGAGCTCCGGGTGGTCTTTCCGTTCACCATCTGGATGCTGGTGGATGAGCCCTTCTGGGGGCCCCAGACGGTGGTAAAGTCATCGCCCGCATTCCATTCGAAGTCCGAGGGCGAGTGCTCCCCTTCCACCACGAACACCACATTGAACCGCTCCGACAGTTCCACTATGTTGTGCACCTCCACACGGATGGTGGACTGGGCCCACAGCGGAAGTGCCATGAGCAGCGCAGCCAATATGCCAAGTAAACGCTTCATACTACCAATTCTTTTCTTTCTGGCGGGACTTAAGGGCCGCAGCCTTCTTCTCGTCCACTTTCTCCTGGGTTTCCTTTTCCTTCTGCTGGATGGCCTGCAGCATCTGCTGGGCCTGCTGAGGGGAAATCTGAGCTTCGCCCTGCTGCCCCTGATCCTGCTGATCCTGGTTCTGCTGGTCCTGCTGCTGGTTTTGATCCTGGTTTTGGTTCTGATCCTGATTCTGGTCCTGGTTCTGGTCCTGGTTCTGATCCTGCTGGTTCTGGTCCTGGTTGTCCTGACCGTCACCCTGCTGGTTCTGATCCTGCTGTTGCTGTTCCATCAGTTTGTTCCGGGCATAGATGTAGTTCTCCTTGGCCTTCACGTCTCCCGGATTGAGGAGGAGGCTCTGCTTGAGCGCATCCACTGCCGCCTGCCAGTCCTCCTGGGCAATGGCCACATCTCCTAGATTGTAATAATAATCGGCCGCAAACGTTTCTGCGCCGGCAGCTTCTTTGGCGCCGTCCAGCAGTCTCCGGGCGTTCTCCATGTCCTTTTCCCGGTACAGGGTATTGGCCAAATTATAGGTGGCCGCCACGGAGGTGGAATCCTGCATCAGTGCCTTCCGGTAGCTGATATCGGCCTTGGGGAACTCTCCCCGGCGGAACTGGCGGTTCCCCCGGCGAAGGTCTCCCTTCTGGGCATAGGCCGAAAGGCAGCCGAATGCTAACAATATCACCAGCAACTTTCTCATAGCTCGAACAGTTTCCGGCGGGGCTTTCGCTCGCCGATGAGCATTTCAATCACAAACAGCAGCAACGCAATGCCGAAGAAGTACATGTACTGCTCGTCGTACTCCTCAAACACAATGCTGCCGAATTCCTCGTCCTCCAGGCGGCGGATGTCCTGGACGATGGGATTGAGGCCGAACTCCTCGTTTCCGGCATGGATATACGCTCCATTACCGGCCCGGGCAATTTCCCGGAGGGTCTTTTCGTCCAGCTTGGTAACCACAATCTCTCCCTTGGAATCCCTCAGGAGGCTTCCGCCCTCCACCGGAATGGGCTGGCC
>JAIKYL010000059.1 GCA_024683255.1 Bacteroidales bacterium
CAGCGCGGGTCCCGGGCAATGTCCAGCATAGGCGAGAAGGTCCAGCGGACCCCCTGTCCCGTTGCCTCCACCGCCGCGACGCGGGCGCCTTCTTCCACCAACTGCGGGTCAAATGTGGCGGCCAGCCCCAGCGGAATGGGAAATACAGTGTGGAAGCCGTGAATCACGTCGCGGCCCACCAGCAGCGGAATGCCCAAGCGGGACTCTTCCACGCAGATGCGCTGGAACTCATTGATTTTCACGGGGTCCACCTCGTTCAGGATGGAGCCTATCTGGCCCTGGCGCAGCGCATCGGCATAATTGGCCACATCCCCGCCGGCGGAAACCTGATTCATCTGCCCTATCTTTTCGGCCAGGGTCATTTGGGAAAGAAGGCTCTCCACGCGGCGTTCCACATCGGCCGACGACCCTATGGTTGAGGGCTTCTGCTCCGCACAGGAGATAGACGTCACCACAAGGGACGCCAGAAGAAGGTTGCGGATTATATTCATTTTTTACTTTTTCTTGAAAACTCGGACATAGTCCACTTTCATCGTGCAGGGAAGGGCTTTTTCGTCGACGCCCTGGCTGCCACCCCAGTCTCCGCCCCAGGCAAGATTCAGGATCAGATAAAAGTTTTTGTTGAAAGGCCAGGTATCGTCATTCCCGGTCTTGTCGTTGTTGAAGATGAAATGCTTCTTCCCGTCAACATAGAAGAAAAGGGCATCGGGCGTCCATTCCAGGGCATACACATGGTATCCGCTTTCGGCACCGGCAGTATATTGCTCATGGGTCTTCTGTGTCCCAATGGAGTGATAATACTTCTGGCAGTGAATGGAAGAAGAAGTGTAATTGGCATGATAACCAACTTCTTCCATGATATCAATCTCTCCGCATCCGGGCCAGCCGCGGCTGAAGTCGTCCGGCATCATCCAGAAGGCGGGCCAGGTGCCCTTGCCCTGCGGCAGCCAGATGGCGGCTTCCATGTAGCCGTAAGTCCAGGACTTGCGGGAATACATACGGGCCGATATGATATCCTTCCCCTCCCGGATGGCGCGGATGTTAAGCGCACCTTCTTCGATGAAGGCCGTCTTGACCCCATTCCGGACTCCGCCAGCCACATAGGTCTGCAGTTCATTATTTACCCAGCCGGCCGGCTTGCTTTCGAAACGCCACAGATTGCCGTCCGGACTACTGCCGTCGGGCAAGTCAAACTCATCGTTCCAGTCCAGCTCATAGCCTTCCGGAATGTTCATCGGCGGAGCAGGCTTGGGAAGATCTTCTTCGTTAAAATCCTGCCGGACAGGCACATCCAGCGACTTTGAACCATAGCGGAAGGTTAAGGTTGTTTCCCGCGCCTGGCCGGTCCGGTTGGGCTGCAGCGTCACTTTCACGGGCGCCGTACCCTGCACGCCTCCGGAAGGAGACACGCTGCACCAGTCCTTGTCGTTGGAGGAAACGCCCCAGTCTCCGCTGGAGGTCACGGAAAGGGTTTCCGTAACGGCTTCCCAGGAGGCATTGACAGCTTCCGGAACAACACTCAGGCTGACCTCGGCCGGAACGACAGGCTTACTGCCGCAAGCGGCGGTAAAAAGGGTTGCTGCCACGAGTGACAGCAGCAACCCCTTCAAACAAACTAACCACCTCATCTAGTTATCTTCCATGAATATGATATTCCCAGCTTCAATAACCGAGCCGATGGGGCTGCGGCCGAAGTCGAAAATAAGCATCACATTGTCACCGGACACAGCCTGCTTGAGACCATGCTTCACATAGAGCAGCTTTTCGCCCGCCTCCAGCTTCACCTGGCCGTCGTAGAAGAAGGAATGGATGTCATTGTCCTCTTCCGGATCGTTGGTGAGCTTGATGGTAACGGTCATGTCCTCGGTAGCGGTAAGCTCCACGCTGAAGGCGTAAGTCTTGTCGGCCGAAGATGCGACGTGGCTCTTGAGCTTGGTCTGGCCCATCCATTCGCTGCCGCCCACGCCTTCCGGTATGGTCACCTTGATACCGTTGCCGGCGGTGACTTCATAGTCAGGAGTGATACCGCCGCTCCAGTCGCCGGGAGAGTACCAAGTCTCCACTTCCAGATTGGCGCCCAGCCAGAGATTGCCTTCCTGATGCTCCTGGAAGACAATGTCCTTGGCTTCAATGCCGGAGCCGATAGGACTGCGGCCAAAGTCAAAGATGAGCATCACATTGTCTCCCGGGACGGCCTGCGTGAGGTTGCTCTTGCGGTACACCAGCGGTTCACCGGCGGTGAGCTTCACCTGTCCGTCATAGAAGAAGCTGTGAATGTCGTTGTCCTCTTCGGGATCGTTCGTAAGCTTGATGGTAACGGTCATGTCCTCATCGGCAAGGAGGGTGACGCTGAAATCATAGCTCTTGCCGGCCTGCGTGGCAACGTGGCTCTTGAGTTTGGTCTGACCCATCCACTCGCTGCCGCCCACACCTTCCGGAATGGTTACCTTGATACCGTTGCCGGCAGTTATTTCGTAGTCAGGGGTGATTCCGCCGGACCAGTCGCCCGGGGAGTACCAGGTTTCCACTTCCATGTTGGCAGTCTTCCAGAGGTTGCCCTCGCCGTTCACGTCGTAGTTGGTGGGATCCAGCGGCTCCACTGCGGGTTCGGGTTCCGGAGGAGTTACCTGACCGTCCTTGGGACGATAGATGAACTGCCAGGAAATACCCTCGAAATTGGCCACCAGGAAGAGCTTGTTGGGTGTTAGTTCCTTGATGTACAGACGGTTGGTCTCAGAAAGCACCTGAGGTTTGGCGATGTATCCGTACAGCACACCGGCCGGGATCTCGATATAATCACCCAGCTCGTCGCTGCCCAGGATGTAATTGGACTCCATCACTTCGGCCGGGGCGTCGTAGTCGGTGCTGCCGTCACCGGAGTAATAGCCGTCCGGACGCCAGCCGGATTCCCAGTTGCAGTAGACCATGCCGTCGGCACCCGGATTGAACACATATTTGCCATTCGCAAAGAAGGTAAGCTCGTCGTCAGTCACGCCGAAAGCATCCTTGTCATGCGGGTTGGCGCTCCACCAGCCGCCGGAGTTGCCCATATCGGGACCGCATCCCATGTAACCGGCGCTCTCGTTGTCCGGGATCCAGGTCTTGCTTTCCAGGCCGAACAGCGGATCGGCCTCACCGGCCACGGAACCCTTGGGCACGAATTCATAGTACCAGGAGATACCGTCGGTGTTGTTGGGAGTGTACACGGTGGACATCAGCTGGAGCTTCTTCTTCATGCTGGAAGTCTTACTCTCCATCACCAGGAAGCGGGGTTCCTCCACGGCGCTCTTGTGCGGCACATAGGAGAGGATACTGCCCGGATCAAGGACCAGGTAGATTTCCTCAATACCCGCATCGTTCCAGTTGTTCTCGAAGGAATACCTGTGAGTGGATTTCTCCACCGGGAAGAGGTAATCTTCACCCGTGTTGTACTCGCTCATGTACTCGGAGCCGGTATTGGCATAGGCCATGCCGTCGCCGGGATCGAAGGTATAATTACCCTCGGCGTCAAAAGTCATCACGTCATCGTAGAGGAAGCCCTTCTTGCCGTTGGCCTCGCACTGCCACCAGCCCAGCGGGTTGCCCACGGGGCCGCAGCCGAAGTGCGCGTTCTCGGTGCTGTTCCACACCCAGTCCTGCGAAGCGCTGTTGGAAAC
>JAIKYL010000068.1 GCA_024683255.1 Bacteroidales bacterium
CTTCGAGGTAGATGAGTTTCACGGTGACAACGAGGGCTTGGTGATGGCAGAGATAGAATTGGAAAAACCAGACGAGCCTTTTGACAGACCCGCCTGGTTAGGGGAAGAAGTTACAGGAGACCGCCGTTACTACAATTCACACCTGCTCCTGAATCCTTTTAAGAGCTGGAAATAACTACTTGAAAAGCAGCGGAACGAATTCGCTAAGGTAGATTCTCCAGTTGCGCCAGATATGGCCGCCGTCGGTTTCCATGTACTTGTACGGGTAGCCGGCGGCATCCAGTTTCTTGCGGAAGTCATTGTTGGACTGGATGAGGAAGTCCGTGCTGCCGATGCCGATCCACAGCAGGGCCGGCTTCTTGGCAAAGTAGGTGGCCAGCTTGCCGTCAATGTCCTTGTAGATCTCCGGATTGCCGGATGCGGACTGCTCACTGCCCGTGCCGATGGCTGCGGAGAACATTCCGGAATAGTTGAACATGTCCGGATTGTTGAGGGTGATGTACAGGGTGTGGAAACCACCCATGGACAGACCGCAGATGGCGCGGCCCTGTTTCTTGCCGATGGTACGGTAATTACTCTCGATGAACTTCACAATCTCCGGGAAAGCGGTCTCGAAAGAGCCTTCCATGGTCTGAGGCAGGGACATGGTGGGACGGGTGTAGCCGGTGGAATTCTCCAGCGGAGCGGCTTCTTCCGAAATGTTGCCGTTGGTGAACACTACGATCATGGGCTTGGCCTGTCCGCGGGCGATGAGGTTGTCCAGAATCTGGGTGGCGCGGCCCTGGGTGACCCAGGCATCCTCGTCTCCGCCGATGCCGTGCAGCACGAAGAGCACCGGATACTTGGTCTTGGATTTCTCATAACCGGCAGGGGTATAAACCGTTAAGCGGCGGTCGAAGCCGGCCTTGTCCGAATGGTACCAAACCTTGGAAACGGTGCCGTGCGGCACTTTGTGGATGGCATAGAGGTCACTGCGGGCACCGGCCTTGGGAACCAGCAGCACGCTGGTGAGGCTGGCCACATCCCTGTTCACGAACATGTTGTTGGGGTCTATGACCGAGGTGCCGTCTACACGGAAAGTGTACGTATACATTTCCGGTTCCACTACGAAAGGCGTGGTGTATTCCCACACGCCGCCCTGACGTTCCTGCAGGTCTGCCACACCGGGAGAATCGAAGGCCATCTTCTGGCCGTTCATCTCAAACTCCGTATGCTGGGTGGGAAGGAAGTCTCCGGTAACCTGCACCTTGATGGCCTTGGGGGCCTGGAAGCGGAAGGTGACGGTGCCGTCCGGATTGATGACGGGAGATTCCGTGGAGGGACCTCCGAAAAGGGCCTGCTGGCCAAAAGCGCTCACGCCCAGCAGCAGGGAAATGGCAATTAGTATGGTTCTTTTCATAGCTGTGGTTTTCTATAATGCAAACTTACACAAAAAATCTTGATTATTATTCCGCCCGGAAAATATTTTTCGTAAATTTGGAATGTCTTTTACAGCCTAAACAACATGTCCAAACAACAGCAAGCCATTTATGATGCCCGTACCCTTGGAACGGGCAAAATGCTCACCCTTGGCCTCCAGCACATGTTCGCCATGTTCGGAGCCACGGTGCTGGTCCCGGTCATTACCGGCCTTTCCATGAGCGCCACCCTGCTTTTCGCAGGTCTGGGCACCATCCTTTTCCATCTCCTTACCAAGATGAAGGTCCCGGCATTCCTGGGTTCGTCCTTTGCCTTCCTGGGCGGCTATGCAGCCGTCGTCTCCATGGGAGAAGCCCAGGGGCTCAGCGCCGCGGAATCGCTTCCCTATGCCTGCATCGGAGTATTCTCGGCAGGCATTATTTATTTCGTGCTGGCGGGACTTTTTGCTGCGTTTGGCGCCAAACGGGTCATGCGGTATTTCCCGCCCATCGTCACGGGTCCCATTATCATCGCCATCGGCCTCACCCTGTCCGGGTCGGCCATCCAGAACTGCAACCAGAACTGGTGGATTGCCCTGCTGGCCATCGTCATCATTATCGTGTGCAACATCTGGGGCCGGAAAATGATCAGGATTATCCCCATCCTGCTGGGCGTGCTGGGCTCCTATATTGTGGCCGCCTGCTTCGGTCTGTGCGACTTCTCGGCCGTGAAAGAGGCCGCCTGGGTGGGTGTTCCCTTCCAGTGGGAGAATACGGCCTTCCATGTATTCAATAATCCCAACTGGGGCCTTGTTGCCAGTGCCATCATTGCCATCGTTCCCATCTCCATAGCCACCATGATGGAACATATCGGCGACATGTGCGCCATCTCTTCCACCACCGGCATCAACTATCTGGAGGATCCCGGCCTGCACCACACCCTCATGGGAGACGGTCTGGCCACCATGGTTGCTTCCCTGTTCGGAGCACCCGCCAATACCACTTACGGTGAGAATACCGGCGTGCTCAACATCACCCGGGTCTATGATCCCCGCGTGATCCGCATAGCCGCCCTCTTTGCCATCGTCCTCAGCTTCTGCCCCAAGTTCAGCGCCCTCATCGCCTGCATGCCGGCGGCCACCATCGGCGGCGTATCCCTGGTGCTCTATGGTATGATCTCCGCCGTGGGCGTACGCAACATCGTGGAGAACCGGGTGGACTTTACCAAGAGCCGCAACGTTATTGTGATGGCCCTCATCCTGGTGTTGGCCATCGGCATAAAGTACGGCGCCAACGATGCCATCTCGCTGGGATTCACTTCCCTTAGCGGCCTGGCCGTAGCCGCCCTGGTGGGCGTTATCCTCAATGCCATCCTGCCCGGCAAGGACTATGAATTCGGCTCCAATCCCAATGGCGACAAAGCCGTGAACTTTGAAATTAACCCTTCCCTCAGAAAATAGACCCATGCTCAAAAAAGTCCTCCTCGTTGCTGCGGCAACGCTTGCCTTCGGCCTGGTGGCCAAGGCCCAGACCAACCTCCAGATGTTCTACGACTTTGGCAAAGACCGCCAGTTTGTCACTACCACCCTGGAAGGCTTCTACAATGACAACTGGGGCAACACCTTCTTCTTCATTGACCATGATTTTGATTTCAAGGGGAACGGCGGAGTAAAGGCTCCAGCCGGAACCTACATGGAGTTCGCCCGCTGCCTTAATTTCTGGCAGGATGTCCCTGTCCTTGGTAACTTCAGCCTGCAGGTAGAATACAACGGCGGCATTTACAAGGACTATTTCATCCAAAGCGCGCTGCTGGTGGGCGTGGACTATTTCCTGCACTCGGCCAACTTCAACAACACCTTCAACTTCAAGGTGCTGTACAAGAAGATTGCCAGCACCGTACAGCAAGTTCCGCTCCAGTTCACCTTCGTCTGGGGCATGCAGGATCTCTTCGGCCTCAAGGGCCTCCGCTTCAGCGGTTTTGCCGATTTCTGGTGGGAGGACCATACGCTCTTCTTAACAAAGAGCGGCGCCAACTCCAAGCTGTCCCACATAGTGTTCATCTCCGAACCCCAGCTGTGGTACAACGTGGGCCAGTGGATAGGAGTGGATAACTTCAACCTGGGTGGCGAAGTGGAACTGAGCTACGATTTCGGCTCCTCTGAAGGATTCTGGGTACGTCCCTGCCTGGGAGCCAAGTGGGTCTTCTGATTATTGCATTTTCCACCAGTCCCATCGGAAGCCGCCGGTTGTGAACACGAAGTAAAGGTCGTGCACACCGGTGGCTCCTTTTATGGAGCAGGATATTTCCCGGAAGCCGGCTTTCCCGGCTTTGGGAGCGATGGTTCCGCACAAAGGACCGTCCGGAGCATCCAGGTGAACCTCCACCCCGGCCGTGCCTTCCACGCATAAGGTGAGCTTCCTGGCCCCGCGGGAGCCGAAGTCCACGCCCTTGAGCTGCAGGTATTCGCCCGCGTCGATGTCCCGGAGCACGATTCCGCGTCCCTCGACCACATCGGTCTTAAGTCCATAGCCCCAGGCCATGGTCTCGGCCTCCACCTTCCGGTAAGGGTTGAAGGGTTCAATCTGTTCCAGCACGTTGTCCAGCCAGTACGGGACCTTGCGGATGGAGCCGTCGGCCTCATAGTACATGGGTGCGGCCGATACACTCCGCTGCTCCGCGTGCTTGAAGGTCTTGAGGTGCATGAGGTCATAGTTCAGGCCGAAGATATAGGTCTGTCCCTTGTAGTCTATGATGCCGGGATGGTTGCCCCGGGTACGCCAGGTGCGGTCCATGATGTGCCCCATGGATTTCCAGGGGCCCACGGGCGAGTCGCTCATCGCATAGCCGATGCCCTCCGGGCAACAGGTGGAAGCGAAAGCCAGGTAATACTTGCCATTGTGCTTGTAGAACCAGGGACCTTCCTGATAGTGCTCTATGCGATACTCAATCCGGTGAATATCCCCGGCGAGGGAAATCATGTCCTCGTTGAGCCGGGCCCAGTATACGTGCGGGTTGCCCCAGTACATGTAGGCCTGGCCGTCATCATCTATAAACACCGAAGGATCGATGTCTTCCCAATGTTCCTTCTGCCATACCAGCGGATGTCCCAGCGGGTCCTTGAACGGGCCGAAGGGGCTGTCGGCCACCAGCACGCCGATGCCGTGCCCGTGGATGGGGCAGTACATGTAGAACTTGCCATTCCGTTCCACCACGCATTCCGCCCAGGCTCCGTTGGTGCCGTCGTACCATTCGAAATCGGCCAGAGAGGCCACGGCCCCGTGGTCTTCCCAGTTCACCATGTCCGTGCTGGTGTACAGGAGCCAGTCGTACATCTGGAAGCCTTCGGCCCCGTCCTCATCGTGTGTGGTATAAAGGTATACTGTTCCGTCATAGACCATGGGCGCAGGATCGGCCGTGAATTTGGTCTGAATGAGCGGCATGTTCAGGTGGTTGTTGAACACCCACCAGTCCAGGTCGAAGAGCTCCCCGTCTCCGCCCCGGAAAAGCAGATAAAGGTCATGAACCCCCTTTGCACGTGCGTCCACGGGTGCCTTTACCAGCATGTTTTCCCCGTTCACCGGTACGGAGGCAATGGCCCTTCCGCCCAGTTCATCCAGGAAGAAGTCCACGGTGCCGGGGCTCTTGAAATTAAGCATCTCCAGCGAAACCAGTACGGCCGGCTGGTCGCCGAAGTCCACGTTGCGCACTTTGAGCCAGTCGCCGTTGTGCACATGGGTGACCCAGTGGCGCTCTCCTGGCAGGCGGTCCGTCTTGAGACCCCAGGATTCAGCCATGGTCTCGGCCTGTACCATAACGTACGGATTCACCGTTCCAAGGGGCTCCACGCCCTTTTCCGTGAAGGGAATGAAGGGAATGGTGCCATCGGCATTGAAGGAGAATTCCTCCACGCAGGTGGCCCGGTGGAAACCGCCGCCGTTGGGCAGCATTCCGTTGTGGTAGAACATGTAGTTATGTCCCTTGAAGCTGATGAAGCCGCCATGGATGGTGAAGCTATTCTGCGCTTCATCCATGATGCGGCCGCGGTAAGTCCAGGGTCCGTCAATGGTGGGAGCGGTGGAATAGGCCATGTGCTCCGGCACGCCGCCGGCGGGATAAACCATGTAATACAGGCCGTTCCGTTTGCTCACCCAGGGGCCTTCCTCGTAGCCCACCATCATCACTTCCTTGCCGCCCTGGGACCAGTCCGGTTTCATGGATTCCGGGCCGAAACAGGCCGGATCGTGGAAACCGGGGACTTCCTTGTAGCCATCGGCAAAGGAAATCATATCCTCATTGAGCCTGCCGTACCAGCAGCCCTTGTTGCCCCAGAAGAGCCAGGGCGTTCCGTCGTCATCGATGAAAACGGTGGGGTCGATGAAGGAAAAACCCGTTGCCAGGGGCCCGCCGATGGCATCCACATAGGGTCCCTGCGGGTTGTCGGCCACGGCTACGGCCAGGGCATCGGCCCTTGTGGCAGCCTCCGTGAGGCATACGTACCAATACCACTTGCCGTTGCGTTCCACGGCCTGCGATGCCCAGGCGCGGTCTCCCTGGAAAGCCCACTCGAAGGTGGCCGTGGAGACCGGTGCACCCAGATAGGTCCAGTTCACCATATCCTGCGTGCTGTACAGCAGCCAGTCCTTCATCTTGAAGTAGGTGGCGTCGTCTTCGTCGTGGTCGGCAAAGAGATACACGGTATCCCCGTGAACGTACGGAGCCGGATCCGGCGTATAGGATGTACGGATAACAGGATTCTGGGCCGATAATGCCAGTGATGCCCAAATCCCCAGGCCGACACTGATGATTCTTTTCATAACTATGTGGTTATTAATAGTTTTTATTCAACTTTACGGAAGCCGTCGCTACCCAGAAGCAGGATCTTGAAACCGGAACAGGCCCGGGCGTAAAGCGTGTCCACCGGATAACGCTTGAGGCTGTTGCAGTGCGAACAGCCGGGCATTTCCAAAAGGACGCCGCCCGTACCCGTAAGGCAGAAACGGTCCCGGAGTTCATCGTAGGACAAACTCACGGGTTTGCAGTCCAGCTTTTCCGGATAGTCCAACTCCCGCTGACTCCAGACGGTTCCGCGACTGGAAACAAAGGCCGCCGGAGTGCCGTCTTCACGTACCCCGGCCACCATGATGCTCCCTCCCCCGGCCGCCACGGCGGTCCAGCTCATCCGGGGATAGTAGCCGGCATACTGCATGTTAAAGGCCACCACTTTCCAGTTCCTACCGTCATAACGGGTAAGGATCTCCCCCGCATCCGTCACGGCCATGAGCATGCCCCGGTTGGAGGCCAGGGCACGGAGCCTGCCCACTACGGGCGGCTTATCCCGTTCCTGTATTTCCCCGTCCGAAGACAGACGCAGGACTTCCCGTCCCAACGTATCCAGGGCATAGATTAGCCCGATACTCTCGGCCAGGGAAACCAGGGGAACCTCTACGGGATGGGTCTTAAGTACATTCCCTTCCGCATCCAGCCAGGCCAGGCACTCCCCTGCCGCCAGAAAGCCGTCTTCCAGCGGGAGGGCAGAGCGCAACTCCTGCCCCCGGGCCCAGACAGGGACCAGAAGCAGGAGCAGCAGTATACGGAATCGGCAATTCATTATTTAGCTCCGCGGGAAGAAATCTTGAATTCTTCAAAAGCGGCCTTGAGCGGTGCTGCAGCAGGCATTTGCATGCCGCCGCGGCCGGGACCGCCGAAGCCCCGCATCATGGCGGGCTGGGCTCCTTCGCAAGCCATCACACCCACCTGCACGTCCTTGAGCACAGCCTGGGCCGTACCCATCTTCTCATACTTCTTACCGTCCACGGAGTACCAGGCAGTGTAGGTATCGGCCTGCTTCACCAGACGTAGCCAAATCACATTGTTTTCACCCAAGATGCCTTCCATGCTAAGGGTGGCGGTACTCTTTTGCTGTCCGTTCTCTTCCACCATAAGCTGCAGCTGACCCGCAGCGGGACCGGCATCGGGCTGACGGCGGAAGTTGAAGGTGGCGCCATAGACAAATTTCACAAAGTTGTCGTCGCTCTCATAGGCCACCAGACCGGCGTTCTGGGCCGGAGCGGCAGGGGCGGAAGCGCACACCAGTTTGGTATCCACGGTCCAGTCCGTATTGGCGCTCTGCAGGAGGATGTTGGGGGCATCGTTCCCGGCCTGGGCAATGTCTCCCTTACCGCCGGTGAGAACCAGCGAGCCCGGTTTTTCGCTGATCGACCAAAGGGCAGGATCCTCCCGCACCCAGTTCCACTGGCTTCCCAGGGCGGGTTTGGAGAAGCTGTCGCTCACGCCTGCGGTGCCAAAGTTAACGGTAACCTGGCGGCTGTCTCCAGTGGCTTCGTCAACCAGATTAACCACGGCGGTACCGGGAACGGCAGGAGCCTGGCAAACTTCTACGCCGATGGCAGGATCTGCGGCAACGGCCTCAACCACAGGAGCTTTGCCCCCCTTGAGCAGATAGCTCACCTGAGAGGCTTCTCCCAACTTGACCGCCTTGCCGCCCACCTTGAGGCTGGTAAGGGCCATATCCGGCATCACCTTTACGGCAAAGCTGTCCTCAACGGTTTTTCCGTCTATGGTAACCACGCAGCGGACGGTGGCAACACCCATGGAAAGGGCCTTCACCACGCCGTCGGCCGATACGCTGGCAACGGAAGGATTGTTGCTGATCCAGACGGCCTTGGCTCCCTCAAAGAAGCTGTCGTCGTTCATGCAGGCGGTGAATTCGGCCCGGGCCGATTCCCCGATGCGCAGCACGGATGCCTCGCAGGTGGTCCACACAGTCTTGAGGCTGCGCTTGAGCGAGCCGGACATGGTGGCGGTCACACTGCTGCGGATATCCTGAGAGGAAGAACCGATCTCAAAGACGTAACGACCCTGGTCATACGTCATCCTGTCGGCCTCCATGTCCCAGAACCAAAGGTCTGCGCAGTTGATTTCAATGTCCACCGTACGGGTCTGTCCGCGCGGGATGGTAATCCGCTTGAAGCCCTTGAGGCGCTTGGCCGGGCGTTCCAGGGCAGCGGGGCTGTCCGGGGTGGCCACATACACCTGCACCACTTCGTCAGCATTATAGTCACCGGTATTAGTCACATCCACGCTCACCGTCACCTTGTCGTTGGGGGTGATGGCGCTCTTGCTGATGCGGGCGTTGCTGTATGCAAAGGTGGTATAGCTGAGGCCGTAACCGAAGGGGTAAGAGACATCCTGGTTGAAGTACCAAAGGGTGCGTCCCACGTTGCCGGAGCTGCGGCGCAGATTGTAATCCGTAATGGCCGGAAGGTCCTTCACGCTCTTGAACCAGGTGGCGTTGAGCTTGCCACCCGGAGAAACCTCTCCAAAGAGGATGCGAGGGATGGCCTCACCCTGGGCCTGGCCGTTATAACCGGTCCAGAGGATGCCCCGGACGCTGTCCAGATGTCGGAATTTCTCCACCTCCACACAGCCCAGGGTCTGCATTACCACAACGGTGTTGGGGTTCACGGAAGCGACCGCCTGGATGAGCGGAAGCTGGTTGCCCGGGAGCAGGAGCGTAAGGCGGTCGGCCTCTTCCGTGGCCGTATTCTCGTCGGTTCCCACGAAGACGATGGCCACATCGGCATCCCTTGCAAGGGCCAGGGTTGCTTCGTCAATGGGAGCGTCCTGCGGAGCCTTGTACACCAGATACACATTCTGCGGGCCATTGTAACCCAGCTTCAGAGCGCTGGTCTTCATTGGCATGCTGGCACCATATACGCCGCCCACGCGTGCTCCGGATGCCCTGGTGGCCTCGATGCGGCCGATGAGGTTGCCGTCCGGACCACCCACGCGGATTTCCACGATACCGCCCTCGGTGGGGATATTGAGGCCCACGGTGATGTTCTCGATATTGGTGATATCCACGCCGTCGTACGCGGTCCAGGCTCCGTCGTCAATGGTACGGACCTGATCCTCGTCGCCCATGCCGGAGCCCACGGTAATG
The DNA here is from genome assembly GCA_024683255.1 of Bacteroidales bacterium. The sequence continues at coordinate 9,362 of JAIKYL010000068.1, forward strand.
CCCTCGGAGGCCGATGAGTACTTGGTGGCGTCGTAGCGAGTAACGCTGCCGTCCGTCTTTTCAATCTCGAAATAGCCGATATACAGGAGGTTGCTCTTGCTCTTGATGTCTCCGCCCACAACCAGACGTACATCCACGTCATAGCCCTTTTCCTCCAGCCAGGCCTTGATTCCGGCATAAGGAGAAATCATGGCCGAGGCCTCCGGACGTCCGGAATACGGACCCAGTTCCACATCGTCCGCCTGCGGGCCGATAAGCGCGATGCTCTTGAGGGACTTGGCACTCAGGGGCAGGATCTTTCCTTCATTTTTGAGCAGCACAGGAGTGCGGGTGGCGACCTCCGCCGCCAGGGCCCTGTTGGCCGCGGAACTCACGCGGGAAGGCTCATACTTGGTATAAGGAACCATGGGCTCCGGGTCGAATTCGCCGGTACGCATGCGCACGGTGAACATGTTCACCAGGGCGCGGTCTATATCGGCCATGGGCAGGATGCCCTGCTCGTAGGCGCTGATGGCAAAACGCTGGTACACGCTGCCGCAGTCCGAATCCACGCCGGCGCGGAGGCCCATTGCCGTGGCCTCTTCCCGGGTATCGGCATAATAATGTCCGTCCCAGATGTCCTGGATGGCGGCGCAGTCGCCCGTCACATAGCCTTTCATGCCCCAGCTGCGGCGGGCCAGGGTGTCCAGATAGAAGACGCTGGCCGATGTGGGCACATGATTCACGGCATTGTAGGAAGACATGATGGAGGGCAGATGCTCGTCCTCAATAAGTCGTTTGTACGGATACAGATAGAATTCCCGCATGTCCCGGCTGTCCATGTTGGAGCTGCTAACATGGCGGTCGAACTCACTGTTGTTGGCAAAGTAATGCTTGGCGGTGGGAACGGCCTTCATGTAACGCGGATCCGGACCCATGAAGCCGCGCACAAAGCCGCGGGCCATTTCTGCAGCCAGGAAAGGATCCTCACCGTAAGATTCGCCCGTACGGCCCCAGCGGGGATCACGGACGGGTTCCACCACCGGAGACCAGAAGGTAAGGCCCTTGGTGCCGGTCTGGTAGATGGCGCGGGCCTCTTCCGCCACGGCCGATGCCATGCGCTCCACCAGCGAAGGGTCCCAGGAAGAGCCCAGGGCCACGCTGTTGGGGAAGGAAGTGGGGCCCAGGATGCCCACGGAGGGATTGGCGCCGGAGAGGACGCCGTGCAGCGCCTCACTCCAGACATTGTAGTTCTTCACGCCCAGCCGGGGCACAGCGGCCATGTTGTTGCCCAGCAGGCTCTGTTTCTCCTCCAGCGTGAGGCGGGACACCAGGTCCGTGGCGCGCTCCTCGAAGGAATAGGCGGGGTTCAGGTAAATGGGCAGGGTTCCGTCATCGGCATTCTGCGCCCGGGCGGAAAGCGAAAGGCTAAGGGCCAGGATTCCACCGGAGATAATAAGTAAGATCCGTTTCATATATGTTATAGTTTCAGTGTTTACAGCAAATGCTCCACTAGGATTTTGATGCCGATGCCGATGAGGATTAAGCCTCCCACCAGCTCCGGCTTCCACCGGCGTGCCACCACTTCTCCAAAGCGCACGCCCAGCAGATGGCCGACGATGCTGAAGACAAAGGATACCAGGCCGATGACCAGCAGCGGAACGGTTAACTGCCCCCACGTCTCATAGCCCGTGCAGGAAAGGGAAATGCCCACGGCCAGCGCATCAATACTGGTGGCCAGCGCCAGCAGCAACTGGGTGCGGAGCTGAGTGGAATCCATGTGATCCTCCTCTTCCGGGGAAAAGGCATCCTTGATCATCTTGATGCCGATAATGGCCAGCAGACCGAACGCAATCCAGTGGTCGAAGGCCTCCACGCTGGACTGGAAGTAATGGATGGCCAACCAGCCGATAAGAGGCATGAGCGCCTGGAAAAGTCCGAACAGGAAGGCCATGCGAAGCACTTTCTCCCATTGGTTCCTACGAGTGATAACACCGCTTACAACGGACACCGTAAAGCAATCCATGGCCAGCGCAACCGCAATTAGAACAATTTCCCAAAGAGTCATCATAATAGTTGTAAAGATAGTATTTTTGCCGGAAAATTCCTACTTTTGCGGCCGATATGACTTACGAAATCCGGGAATTCATCTGCCGGAGCGCCGGCAACCGCCTGTGGGGAGAAGCCTTTGTGCCCGCCGCACCCGGGAGGCATCCCGTCCTGGTCCTGTCCCACGGATACAATGTGAACCATCGGCATTTCCAGCGCCTGGCGGAATATTTTGCCGGTGAGGGATACGTTTGCTGCTGCTTTGACTTTGCCGGCGGCAGTGTGAACAGCAAAAGCGAAGGCCGTTCAGTGGACATGTCCGTCTTTACGGAAAGGCAGAATCTGGTGGATGTGCTGGACACCGTCCGGGAATGGGACTGTGTGGACCCGGAGCGTATCTTCCTTGTGGGAGAAAGCCTGGGCGGCAGCGTAACGGCCATAACGGCGCCGCAGGTGGCGGACCGCATCCGGGGCATCGTGTTAGCCTTTCCCGCCTTCTGTGTTCCGGCCGACGGCTACGCGCAGTTCCCCGCCCTGGAAGACATTCCGGATTCCTTCGAGATGATGGGCATGACCATCGGCCGGGGCTATCTCCAGCCTTTTTATGAGGGGTACGATTTCTATGACGACATTGTGAAATACACCGGTCCCGTGCTCATTGTCCACGGCACGGAAGACCCGCTGGTGGCTCCCTCCTATTCCATAAAAGCTGCCCGGCTGTACCGCAACTGCGAACTACGCTGGATTGACGGTGCCGGGCATGGCTTCTATTCCCCTGAACAGCGGGAACTCTATTTCTCTTATATTACCGACTTCCTGAACAGGAACTAATTGGCCGGTTTCACGTAACGGTCTCCGGTCTGGGCCTTTACGGCGTCGATGAACGCGGGCGCATAGGCCGGTGAGGTGCGGCGTCCGGGGACGATGGCACCATTCTCACTGGGCTGCATCACCTGGTCGTTGTGCTTCACAATAAGGAACTTGGCCAGCTTGTCCCAACGCTTCATCATCATGTCCGTATAGGCTTCCGTCTTGGCGGTAAGATAGTCCACCCGGGCCGAAGGAGTGAGCTGGGCCACCTGGGCCTCCACTTCCTTCTGGTCTTCGGCATAGTAGTCTTCCAGTTCCTTCTGGGCATCGCGGAGATCCCCGATCATGGCACTCCAGCGCGGATACACCATATTGGCCACCCAGTTGTTCATCCAGAAGGCGCTGTCAAAGCTGAACTCCCGGATGTTGTTGTTCTCCCGGCGGAAGGGTTCCGGTACGCGGTTGATGCTGCAATATACCGGCACGTAGGCCACCATGGTGGCATCGTCCATGTTGAAGTAAGTCACGCCACCCACTTCGTCGGGCAGGGAGGAACGCATCTGGCAAACCATGGTCATGCCACTCTGCTGGCAGCCGATGGGACGCTCGCGGAACATGTCCGTTTCGTCGGAGCTCTTGAAGTTCACGGGCTGGTTGCGGTAAGGAGAGGCCCAGGGACCGGCGCTTACATCGGCCGTCATGTCCAGGGCGGTGCCCTCATAGTGGTCCCGCATGTCGTTCATCACATCTCTAACGGAAAGGGGGGCGTCCGGCTTGATCCACAGGGGAAGGTGGTCGTACTGGGACTGGTCACCGTTAAGGAAAGGCAGATACTTGTCCATTTCCTCCGCGTTGGTGTGATGGCGGAAGAAGCTCCACACACGGGCTTCGCAGTAACGGATGGCGCTGAAATCCAGCGGACCGTAGGCTTCACGGAAGCTGAAATCCTTATCCTCTCCGTCAAAGTAACCCATCTCGCGGGCGAAGGAGATTACATCGGCCGAATACATGCAGTTGCCGTTATCGGCAATGCAGAATCCCAGCTTCTTGTCGGCCTTCTTCACCTGCGGGAACTGCTGGATGCGGCTGGAGTTGGCATAGGCGCAGATGCAGTCGTCCGGCACGCGGAGCGCAACCCATACCATGCCCTTGCGACCTTTGCCCTTGCCAATAAGCTCCATGATCCAGGCCTCCTCCTTGTCACAAATCACGAAATTCTCGCCGGTCTCGCTGTAACCGTACTCCTGGGCCAGCTGGTGAATCACGGCAATGGCCTCGCGGGCCGTTTTGCTGCGCTGCAGGGCCAGTTCCATAAGGTTATAATAACCCAGCCAGCCTTCCGGATTGCGGAGTTCGTTCCGGCCGCCCCAGGTGGTTTCCACAATGGTAACCTGGTTTTCGTTCATGAGGCCCGCCACATTGTAGGTGTAGGGAGCCTGGGCAATGAGGTGTTCGCCACCGCCCATGGGGCCGAAGAAGCCCCGGATGGCTATCATTTCCCCTTCCGCATGGGCTCCGGGGCCATAATGGGACAGGGGGGATACAAAGCCGAAGCTGTCGGCATTGTAAGAGCAGATGACGCTTCCGTCCACGGAAGCCTGCTTTCCAACAATGAGGTTGGTGCATGCATCCGAAGGAAGCACGCTGGTGAGAAGAAGGGCCGCCATGGCCGCAAAAACAGTTCGTTTCATACTATTGGGGGATTATACGGTAAGTCTTGGTTTTGCCGTTCCAGGTGCAGCGGAAGGCTTTTTCTTCGGGATCCGGGACAATGGCCACCTCGTCGGAGGAAGCGATAACAATGACATCGGCAAGGCTGGTGCTCGCAGGAACCGCCACTTCATAGGTGGTGCAGTCCAGAAGGCCGTTGTCGTCCGTGGCCCAAACGGGGTGCGAAGGCATTTCCACCGGATGGCCGTTCACGCTTATCTGAATGGTGGGCGGAACCGGAAATTCCATGTCCGCACCTTTTTTGGTGAAGCCCAGGCCGATTACGTCGCAAAGCGGCTCTTCGGCAGGGCCTTCGGCCACCAGGAAGATGGCGTGCTTGCCCTTGATGCCGTCCACAAAGGCACTTACGTCCACGCTGTAGCGGGTAACATCGGCCGATGCGCCGGCGGGTATCTCTATTTCGCCAATTTTGGTGCCCTTCCAGGCGCCGTCTTCCCAGGGACCGTCCATCCAGACGCCCAGCTTGAAGCCCTGCTGCGTATGTGCGGCCAGGAAGAGGTTGAAAGCCGTTCCGTTGCCCTTCCGGGTGCCCTCAAAGGCGGGAAGGCCGTTTGCCGGCTTGGCCAGGCCTTCGAAGCCGAAGTATTTATAGCCGATGATGTCTCCGGCCTTCACCTGGGTAATGTCCATCCGGTTGTCCCAAACGTCCCAATTGTCCTGCATGGAATCCGGGTTGGACAGGTAGCAGGCATAACCGGCCGAATAGTAGCGGTACGGCGGCAGACCATACATGAAGAAGCCCTCGGAAGTGACTTCCGCGCCCTTGTATTCGTTGCCGTCGGCCGTCTTCACCGTGAAGCCGCCCTGATAAGGGTCATAGGCCGAAATGCGCACTGCACCGCCCTCGGAGACCGGTTTTTCATCGGCCTCTACGGAGACGGGAGCTACCATAGCCTGACGCGCATAGCCGAAACCGCGCGGAGCCCGGTGATAGAAAACATACCACTGGCCGTTAAGCTGGGCCAGAGATCCGTGCGTATTGTTGGCGCCAAAGCTGGTTTCCAGGCGGGAACCGTCCCGGGACGGGACAATGGCGCGGGCGTCCACCAGCACGCCGCCGCTCTTCCAGGGGCCGCGGGGGCTGTCGGCATAGGCGTAACGGAGCGTAGCGTTGGATTTCTCCAGGCCGTATTCAGTGCCGGAATGGCCGCTGTAAATATACAGATATTTGTTACCCACCTTCCGGAAGGAAGAAGCCTCAAAGAAATCAAAATCTTCCAGGTCCTCCCCTTCCGCAATGGCCGGGAATACAACACTTTCCTCCGGGCCGACTCCTGCCCATTCGCGGTACTGACGCTGCTGCTCATTGGCAGGTTCAACCCCGTCCCGCACCATCAGGGTTGCCACTGAAGGCGCCAGGAAAGGCCAATCCGGCGTGCCCCGGCGCGGGGAATACATGGTATTCTGGTCCAGCTCCGTTCCGCTGGAGCGCACGATGCCCCAGGCCACATAGGCCCGGAAGCCAATGCCGTAGTCCGGATCGGCCGGATCCTCCACCTCTTCCACCAGCACGCCCGGGTCGAAGCCAATCACGCTGCCAGGCAGCACCATGCCGCCAGTGAGCACGTTCACCGGCACAAAAGGACCGTTGGGCCTGTCTCCAACGCACACCATGGGCATGCGCATGAGGCAGTGCGGATACAGGTAATACTTGCGGGAGCCGTCGTCCCGGCGGTTCACTTCCACCAGGTCCGGGGCATACATGGTGGCCCAGACGCCGTTTTCGGAATAGGTGAAAACCGGACCTTCGTCCCGCCAGGCGGTGAGGTCTTCCACCGGGGCCGACCACTGCCTGTCATCCTGACCGCAGTAGCTTTCGTAACGGGTGTCGTGGGAACCGGTAACATAAACCCTGAAATGACCGGGCTTGTCCGGATCCTCAAATACGTGCGGTTCCCCGTCCGGCACATGCTCCCAAAGGGGCATGTACGGGTTGCCGATAAAACCGGGAATAGGCCCGGGAACAGGCCCCGCACAAGAGGCGATGACGGCCAGGCCCATGGCTGCGAGCAGGTAACGGAAACGCATGATACTTATCTCTTTAGCACAGCCATCTCATTCCCCATCATCTGGAGGGAGAGGGTGCCGTCGTTCTTGATTTTCAGTTCCACGGGGAAAGGCATTCCGCCGCCGGCGGTGAGGCCGGTGAGCTTCTTGCCGCGCACTTTCACGGGCTTGGGATCTTCGCCGTTGGTGGAGCACTGCCAGCTGCCATCGGCCAGTTTGGTAATAAGGTAGTCGTACTTGACTTCCATACCGCCGCCCATCTGACCCATCCGGGCGGTACCGGTCCAATGACCTTCAAAGTCTCCGTCCGGTTCCTTGTTCACGCCGGGGATTTCCCCTTCCGGAATGCGGTCCGTGCGGAAAGGCGCCACGGCCATACCGTTGGAGCCGGCCAGGTTGCCCAGCTGCCAGTTCTTGAAGCAGTAACGCACGGCCACCGGTTCCTTGACCTCGTCGCTGTGAACGATGAGTCTGTTCACAAAGGGCTGGATACGGGCCTCGGCGGGATGCCACACCAGGTCTGCGCCGCAGATCTCAAAGCCTTCCAGGCCTTCGCTGCGGTTGAAGCCGCCGGCCTCGCGCACATGCTCAAAGCTGATGATGATATTGTCGCCGTCATCTTCGTAAGACTCATAGGTGGGGGCGATGCCGGGGAACTGCTTCTTCCCATAGGTATGGTTGAGGGCCATATAGCTGAGACGCTCGCCCACTTCCTTCTTCTTGGCCGGGTGAATCTGGGAACCTTCGTACGGATACATAAGATCCACCGTGGTCACGCAGTAGCAGTTTTCCACATCGCGGGCAGCGATTCTCTGCTGCTCCCTAAGGAGGGCCGATTCCAGGCCGTCCACGCCGCCACCGGAGATGTACGGGGCAATTTCCACCTGATACACAGGAAGTTCCGCATTGCCGGTCTCCTTTCTCCAGGTATTGATCATGTCTCCCATCCGGAGGGCATAGTCCGGGTGGCCGATGTTGCTTTCTCCCTGATACCAGATGGCGCCCTTGTACGTATAATTGCGGATGGGGCACCACTGGCCATAATACATGATGGTGGGACGGGCCATCTGGTTCCGGACCTTCTTCACGTCTTCCGGCTCACTCACCACGTCCGAATAGTTCCTCACAATCTCGCGCGGAATCCAGCCTTCCAGGCCGCTGCCGCCCCAGGCGTTGCAGATAACGCCTACAGGGACGTCCAGCACCTCGTTCAGGTTCTTGGCAAAGAACCAGGCGGCGGCACTGAATTCCGGCGCATTGTCGGCGCAGCTCTCCTTCCAGGGAGCGTCCACCATCTTTACCGGCTCATAGGCTTCCGTGCGGGGAAGCATCACAAAACGGATACGGCCCTTGTATCGGCCTGCAGTGGCAATTTCCTGCAGGGCGCCTTCCACCGGGCAGCCGTCAAAGCCCCTCAGGGGCATTTCCATATTGCTCTGTCCGCTGGCCAGCCAGACCTCGCCGATGAGCACATGCTTGAGCTCAATTTTCTCCTTGCCGGCGGCAATCACCACAAGATGCTCATCATAGCTGCCCTCCGGGGTGTACACTGCCAGTTTCCAGGCACCGTCGGCATCGGCCTTGGCCGTATACTTATCATCGTCCCAGGAGGTGGTTACGGTAACGGTCTCACCGGGATTGGCCCAACCCCAAAGGTTGGCTTTGGTGTTCTGCTGAAGCACCATATTGTCCGCCATCTGCGGCGGAAGGGTGATTTTGGCTTGAAGCGTTGCGGCACACACAAGGGCGGCCAGAACAATAGTTAACTTTTTCATATTATGTGGTATTTAAACTAGCGAATGGTCTTTGAGATAGGCGTCGAAGGCGGGACGGAAGGCGTCCGACACGTGCAGGAGGGCGTCTCCCACCTTCAGGTCCCCGGTGGGGGAAAAAGAAGTGATATGCGGCAGGGCCACTATGAAGGAACGGTGGATGCGCATGAAGGTCTGGGCCGGAAGCAGTTCCTCGGCCGCCTTCATGGTCATGTGGGTAACGATGGGCCGGGCCGATGAGGCCACATGGAACATCACGTAGTCCTTCATCCCCTCTACGTACTGGATATCGGCCAGTTCTACCTTGCGAAGGGCTCCGTCCACCTTGATGAAGACGGACGTTCTTTCCGCTTCCGCCGGAGCGGCTTCCGCGGCTTCCTTGAGCAAGAACCACTCCCGCGCCTTCTCAGCCGCTTCCAGGAACTTCTGGTAGCGGATGGGCTTGAGGAGGAAATCCAGGGCGCTTACCTCGTAACTCTCAAATGCGTACTGCTTGAAGGCGGTGGTAAAGACAATACGGGTTTCCTGCGGCACCATCCGGGACAGCTCCATCCCGTCCAGGTCCGGCATCTGGATATCCAGGAAAGCCAGTTCCGGCTTCCGCTCCCGAATGGCCGACAAAGCCTCTACCGGATCATTGAACGAGGCCTCCAGCTCCAAGAAAGGAGTACGCTCAACAAACCCCTCCAGCATTTTTACCGCGAGAGGTTCGTCATCTACCACTATGCAACGCAAGTTCCTCATGCACTTTTTCTTTTTTCCACGTTACCCCCTCCCTAAATCCCTCCCCTCGGGGGAGGGACTTGCTATCGCTTCGCTCCAAACAATAAAATTTACGTAATATCTAATGTTACTTCTACAGTATAATGATTGTCATCGGCCTGCTGGGAATAGGTGTACTTGCCGGGGTACAGGAGCTCCAGGCGGCGCTTCATGTTCTCCAGACCTATGCCGGAGCCGATATGGTCACTCCCCTGCTTCTCGAAGACGGAATTGCTGCAGCGGAACACCAGGCGCTCCCCTTCCATGTGCATGGACACGTCCACGAAGGAAGGGTAACGGGCGTTCACCCCATGCTTGAAAGCATTTTCAACTAGGGAGATAAACAGCAGCGGAGCCACTTCCACACGCTCCTGCGGCACTTCCAGGTCCTTTTTCACCGTGGTGAGCTCGTTGCAGCGGAGCGCCATCAGGTCTATATAATTGCTCATGAACTCCAGCTCGGAAGACAGCGGGACCTTGGGCGCCTC
>JAIKYL010000074.1 GCA_024683255.1 Bacteroidales bacterium
CCTGGACGAACTCCTCCCTCGCATCCGGAAAGCGGTGGCCGCCAAGGAAGTGGTTTCCCTGGCCTACGTGGGCAACGTGGTGGACCTCTGGGAACGCCTGGCCGACGAAGATATGCACGTGGACCTGGGCAGCGACCAGACCTCGCTCCACAACCCCTGGGCCGGCGGCTACTACCCCGTGGGCTACAGCCTTGAAGCGTCCAAGAAGATGATGGCCGATGACCCCGCCGCCTTTAGGGAAGCGGTCCAGGCCTCGCTCCGCCGCCATGTGGCAGCCATCAACCGCCTCACGGCCAAGGGCATGTACTTCTTCGACTACGGCAACGCCTTCCTCCTGGAAAGCTCCCGCGCCGGTGCCGATATCCTTAAGCCGGACGGCTCCTTCCGCTACCCCTCCTACGTACAGGACATCATGGGCCCCATGTACTTCGACTACGGTTTCGGCCCCTTCCGTTGGGTGTGCATGAGCGAAAAGCCGGAAGACCTGGCCAAGTCCGACGCCCTGGCGGTAAAAGTGCTTTCCGAAATGGCCGCCGAGGCCCCCGAAGAGATTGCCGGGCAGATGCGGGACAACATCCATTGGATTGAGGAAGCCGGACGGAACCACCTGGTGGTGGGCTCCCAGGCGCGCATCCTCTATGCCGACTGCGAGGGTCGCACCAAGATAGCCCTCGCCTTCAATGAAGCCATCCGCAAGGGTGAAATATCGGCCCCCATCGTACTGGGACGCGACCATCACGACGTCTCCGGCACGGACTCCCCCTTCCGCGAAACCTCCAACATCTACGACGGCAGCCGCTTCTGTGCCGATATGGCCGTGCAGAACGTCATCGGCGACGGCTTCCGCGGCGCCACCTGGGTGAGCATCCACAACGGCGGCGGCGTGGGCTGGGGCGAAGTGATGAACGGCGGCTTCGGCATGGTCATAGACGGATCGGCCGATTCCGACCGTCACATCCGCGAAATGCTGTTCTGGGACGTGAACAACGGCATCGCCCGCCGCAGCTGGGCCCGGAACGAAGGCGCCCGCTTCGCCATCGAGCGCGAAATGGCCCGCACCCCGGGGCTCAAGGTCACCCTCCCCAACTTGGCCGATGAAGAATTAATCCGAAAAACTTTAGCTTAATATGCATCCCATATCCCATGCCCATCTCTCCCTGGAGAGACTGAAAAAAATCATCGAAAACCACGAGAAAATCATGCTGTCGCAGGAAGCTACGGCCGCCATTGTGAAATGCCGCGAGTACCTGGACCGCAAAATGGAAGACCTGGACCGTCCCATCTATGGCGTTACCACCGGTTTCGGCTCCCTGTATAACGTATCCATTCCCAAGGAGGACCTGAGCCAGCTCCAGCACAACCTGGTGATGTCCCATGCCTGCGGTTCCGGAGAGACCGTGAGGCCGGAAATTGTTAAGCTGATGCTCCTACTGAAGGTGCAGAACTTCTCCTACGGCCATTCCGGCGCCCAGCTCAAGACCGTGCAGCGCCTCATTGACATGTTCAACGAGGACGTGCTGCCGGTAGTGTACCAGCAGGGTTCCCTGGGTGCTTCGGGCGACCTGGCGCCGCTGGCGCACCTGAGCCTTCCGCTCATCGGCATGGGCGAAGTCCTGTACAAGGGCAAGGTGCGTCCCGCCGCCGAAGTATGGGCCGAGAAGGGCTGGGAGCCCATCACCCTGCAGAGCAAGGAAGGACTGGCCCTGCTGAACGGCACGCAGTTCATGAGCGCGCACGCCATCTGGTGCCTCATCAAGAGCATGCGCCTGAGCAAATGGGCCGACAGGATCGGCGCCATGTCCCTGGACGCCTACGACGGCCGTATCGAGCCGTTCCTTCCGCTCACGCACAAGCTCCGTCCGCATGTGGGACAGATCCTGACGGGCGAGTCGTTCATGAAAATACTGGAAGGGAGTGAGCTCATCGGCCGGCCCAAGGAACACGTGCAGGATCCCTACAGCTTCCGCTGCATCCCGCAGGTGCACGGCGCGGTGAAGGATAACATCCTCTACGTCAAGTCCGTGATTGAGAACGAGATCAACTCGGCCACCGACAATCCCAACATCTTCCCGGACGAGGATATGGTCATATCGGCCGGCAACTTCCACGGCGAACCCATCGCCATCCCCATGGATTCCCTGGCCATTGCCATGAGCGAACTGGCAAGTATCTCTGAAAGACGCACTTACCAGTTGATACACGGGCTCAGGGGCCTGCCCAAATACCTGGTCACCGAACCCGGCCTCAACAGTGGCTTCATGATTCCGCAGTACACGGCCGCCAGCATCGTTTCCCAGAACAAGGGCCTGTGCTGGCCGGCGTCCTGCGATTCCATCCCCTCCTCTCAGGGCCAGGAAGACCACGTTTCCATGGGTTCCAACGCCGCCACCAAACTGGTGCGGGTAGTGGACAATGTGGAAAGGGTGTTGGCCATAGAGCTCTTCAACGCCGCCCAGGCACTGGAGTTCCGTCGTCCGGCCAAGTCCTCCCCCATCCTGGAACGCATCTTCACCGATTACCGCAAGCAGGTACCTTTCGTTGAGCACGATACCTACATGCATCCGCTCATAGAAAAGTCCATTGAGTTTATCCGGAACGAACAGTATCTCTAAGCTTTTTCTTCAAAAACCGTCGCTTCGCGACCCCCGAAAGCTTTGCTTTCTCCCTCTTACAGGGCCGAGGGTGGCCATGGGTTTTTGAAGAAAAACTTAGAGAATAATAACAATATGATAATAAAGAATATAGGAAAATTGGTGGGTATTGTTCCGGAGGGGGTTCTCCGGAAGGAGGGTGCCGCGCAGGGCGAGACGGGCGTTCTGGAGAATGCCTGGCTGTCCATCGAGGACGGCCGCATTGCCGACTTCGGGGAGATGGCCGATCTGGTCGGCCATGACGGAAAAAACGTTATTCCCGGCTCCGACCACGTCATTCCCGGCTCCGACCGGGAATCTCCTCTTGACGCTTGCGGCGGCATGCTTATGCCGGGCTTTTGCGACAGCCACACGCACGTGGTGTATGCCGGCTCCCGGGACGGAGAGTTCCTGGAC